>CASERA010000189.1 GCA_949290175.1 uncultured Ruminococcus sp. | reverse complement strand
GTAAAAGATAATAAATTCCTTGGGGCTAAAGGAGACGGAAAGTATTTGAAACGTAATAGGAGTGTGCTGGCGAAATAAAGCGGTACTGGCAGTATATAGGTACTGGTGATTGAGAGGAATCCCGGTACCTTTTCTGCATTTAGTCGGGATAGGATAGGAGAAGATAAATGTATACAGTAATTGTGGCAGATGATGAAGAAGAAATCCGTAAAGGAATCATAAGAAAAGTAAGATGGCAAAAACTGGGATTTAAGGTAATAGGCGAGGCAGAAAATGGAGCAGACGCACTGGAACTGACAGAGAAGTTGGAGCCGGATCTTTTGCTGACAGATATCAGAATGCCATTTTTATCAGGACTTGAACTGGCACGACAGATACGGGAAGTCCGCCCTATGGTCCAGATTATATTTTTAAGTGGATATGATGATTTTTCGTATGCGCAGGAAGCAATTCAGTACAACATTATCAGCTATCTTCTGAAACCGATTTCATCCAGAGAATTGGAGGAAGAATTATTAAAAGCAAAAGAAATTATAGACGGACAATATGCTGAATTTACCCGAACACTTCAAGTTCAAAAAGAGATGGAAAAATCTGAATTTTTAATGTCTCTTTTGCTGGATGGTTTTAGAATGCGTACGGATGAATCTGAGCTGATTGAGAATGCCCTGTCATGTGGGCTTTTGAGAAATAAAAATACGGAACGTCTGCGTTATGTCGTTATTGTAGTTGAAATCACAGATGAAAATGGAAGGGACCAGATAACACATGCCAGTGTAGATGCAATTGATACAATCTTAAAAAAATATATACTGCATGCAAGTTGTTATATGAAAGGCAGGGTGGTTTCTGTTTTGGCAGCAACAAAATCCGGATTTCATAAATATCTTCATATATTGGCAGAAGAAATTGTACAAAGTGTAGAGCGTATCCTTCAGATGAAATGCCTGGTAGGAGTAAGCCGCAGCGCAGAAACACTTGCAGACTGCAGGGAATGTTATATTGAAGCAATGAATGCAATTAGTTATTCTAAAAAATATGAAAGTAATGTGTATTTTATTGCAGATGAAGAAAAGAATGAACAATTCAGCCAGGAAAACTTTCAAGAAAAGATTGACCGGATAGAAAAATTGCTGCGTGGTGGAAAAAGGGAGGAATTAGAAGAATATCTGGAATATTTGGATATGGATATGGTTATGGGAAAACAGTCCATCATGTGGATGAATCTTTTAATCTCTCAAATTGTTGCGTCTGTTTTTCGAGTGGTATATACAGCTGCTGGAGAAGAGGCGGTTCAGGAGCTGCAGATGTATTCTCCATTTCAGAATGCACGGGGAATGGAGCAGGTTGTGGAAAATTTTCAGAAAATGAAAGAACTGTGCCTGGCAGCAAAGAGTATAATTGCGGAGCAAAGAAAGAAGAGCAGTGAAATTATTTGCGATAAAGTTTTGAAAATTATAGAGGACCGGTATATGGATCAGGATTTAGCTGTTTTATCTGTAAGTCAGGAAATTTCAGTCACACCGAATTATCTGAGTGCTCTGATAAAAAAAGTAACGGGAAGAACGTTTGTAGAACTTCTGACAGAGAGGAGAATAGAAAAAGCACAGGAGCTTCTGCTTTGTACCTCAATGAAAATAAGGGAGATTACAGAAGTGTGCGGATATAAGGATCAATATTACTTTAGTCATTGTTTTAAAAAGATAACCGGAATGTCCCCGAATGCGTGTCGGAAGTTAAATGAGGAGAAGCAAAGGTGAAAAAGAGAGCCAGAAATATTTCAATTTCAAAAATTTTTATATTTTTGGTTATGGGAATTGTTCTGTTTTCATCGATTATTGCAATTTTGATTTTTATACGGATTTATAGAGATTCGATGGAAGAAAGTGCCATAACCAGTAGCGAACAGGCTGTTTCGCAGATAGAAAATACACTGGAGAACTATACTGCGGAAATGGAAGAAGTTATGGATATGATTCTGGGGAATATTCTCGTAGGAGGGAATGAAATGGAAGCATTCCTTCAAAATTTTGTAAAGGTCAGGTCAGATGTTGTATCCATTACCAGTTATGACCGGGAGGGAAATCTGTTAAACTGCTGGTCCGACGGATTACAGTTAAAGTCTTATAATGTGGAAAAACTTTCGTATGTAAATATGGATTCTTCTAATGAAAATCTGAATATTTCAATTCCGCATGTCGAATCACTGTTTGTGGACTATTATCCATGGGTTGTTACGATTTCTCAGCAAACAGCGGATAAACAGGGAAATTTTATTAGAATTGCATTGGATATTCGATTTTCCAATATAGCGAATGCAATCGATAATGTAGGTATTGGTCAGCATGGCTATTGTTATATTACGGATGGAAATGGAACTTTAATCTATCACCCGCAGCAGCAATTGATTTATTCAGGTATCAAAGAGGAGAAAAAAACAGTATTTGAAGATGGTACATATGTGGAAAGAGATGCCATTTATACGGTTTACTCTCTTAATAATTGTGACTGGAGAATCGTAGGTGTCAGCTATGTAGATGAAATGATTACACAAAAAGTATTTGATGCTTCGGCAATTCTTATATGTATGCTGACAGCAATATTACTGGCGAGTTCTTTACTGGGGTGGATATTTTCAAATCTATTTTCCAGACCTGCGAATGAACTGGCAAAAGCTATGAAGGCATTTGAAGAAGATGCGGAAGCATTTACATTTCAAGATGTGAAAGGTACAACAGAAATTATAGAGTTATCAAATTCTTTTGGACATATGGTTGTTCGGATCCAAAAGCTGATGGAGCAGGTACGGAGGGAAGAAATCAGCCTTAGAAAAACAGAATTGAAAGCACTTCAGGCACAGATTAATCCTCACTTTCTTTATAATACTCTGGATGCAATTGCATGGCTGTGTGAAGAGGGTAAAAATGAAGATGCAGAAGAGATGGTCACAGCACTGGCAAGGTTGTTTAGGATCAGTATCAGTAAGGGTCATGAATTAATTTCTATTGAAAAAGAAGTACAGCATGCGAAAAGCTATCTGAAAATTGAGAAATTCCGGTATAAAAATCAGTTTGTATATTCTTTCGATGTTGAAGAGGCGTGTCTGGGATACCTGTGCAATAAAATTACGCTTCAGCCGATTATTGAAAATGCAATATACCATGGGGTGAATCAAATGCCGGATGAAGGGGAAATTAAAATTAAAATTTATCAGAGTAATGATGAGGTTATATTCCGCATAGAGGACAATGGCATCGGAATGACGGAGGAACAGTGCAGAGAAATTTTGCAAAAGGAACCGGGAGATAGGACGGGTATCGGTATAAAGAATGTAAATGATAGAATCAAAATTTATTTTGGGGAATTCTATGGGATTTCTATTGAAAGTGAATTAGATGAAGGAACATGTGTAACAATCCGGATGCCAAAGATTAAGGAGGCGCAGTATGAGAGATAAAAAAAGAAAGGCTGCGGTGACTGCGGTTATTATAATTTTGATGATACCTCTTGTATATGCTGTATCAGGATTTTATCTTCCATATTTTCAAAAGGATTCAGGGGAGTATCAAAAGAGAGGAAAAGAGAAGATTGCACTGATTACAAAATCGACAACCTCATCGTTTTGGAAGTCTGTATATGATGGGGCAAAAGCAGCGAGTACAGAGTATAATCTGGAACTGGTATTTTGGGGACCGAACAGTGAAGAAGACTATGTGACGCAAAACCAGATGGTGGAAAAAGCAGTGGCAGAAGGTATGAATGCAATTATATTTTCTGCAGTTGATTATGAAGAAAATGCGCATGCGATTGATGAGGCGTCGAAGCAGGGAGTAAAAATAATTTCCATTGACAGCAGCGTAAACAGTCAAAATGTAGAATACTACATAGGAACGGACAATTATAAAGCAGGGGAAATGGCAGGGGAGAGGGCGCTTCAGAATACGTCGGAGAATCTGCATATAGGAATTGTAAATTTTGATGAAAACACAGAAAATGGGCAGCAGAGAGAGTGTGGATTCAGAGAAACTGTGAAGAAAGATTCAAGAGTAGTGATTGAAGAGGCAATTAATGTACAGTCTTCTACGTCAGCAGCAAAAAAGGCGACAAAGGAAATGCTGAGCCATCATCCCGAAATTAATATTATTGTAACTTTTAATGAGTGGACAAGTCTTGGAGTCGGTTATGCCATTCGGGAACTTGAACTGGAAAATGAAACGGATGTGATTGCATTTGACAATAATGTTGTTTCTGTGGGCATGCTGGAAACAGGGGAAGTAGATGCTTTGATTGTGCAGAATCCCTATGCAATAGGTTATTTGGGGGTAGAGAAAGCTTATCAGGTTTTAAACAATAAAAAACCGGATACGAAGCTGTTTACCACAGAAAGTTTTCTTGTAACCAGGGAGAATATGTATCAGGAAGAGTATCAAAGGATTTTATTTGAATTTGATAAATAACCTGGAAATGAAGAGATAGGTGTCTTTTATCAAGAGAGGGATGTTACATCGTAGAAATTTATAAAAACAGAATAGATAAGCACATGTTATAAAAATTTTATAATGTTATACTTTTTTTAGAAACAGTAGTATGAAAAAGGAGGAAACATTATGAAAAGAAGAATTTTAGCGGCTTTAATTTCTGCAACAATGGTAATGGGAATGCTTGTGGGTTGTGGAAGCGGCGGAGGCACAGGCGCAAACGGAACACAAGCTACGTCTGGGAGTTTAAGTGATACGAATGTAGCAATATTTTATTATACCTATTCTGATACATATATTGCATCTGTACGTACTGCATTGGATAAGCAGCTGGATGACATGGGCGTAACATATCAGGATTACGATGCGAATAGTAATCAGACAACGCAGAATGAGCAAATTGATACCGCAATTCAGACAGGAGCCAATCTTCTGATTGTAAATATTGTAACCTCGGGATCTGTGGATGCATCTCAGCAGATTGTAGATAAGGCTGAAGCAGCGGGAATTCCTGTTATTTTCTTCAATCGCGCGGTGGAAGGTGATGACGAAGAAGGGCAGGTACTGGGAAGTTATGAAAAATGTGCTTTTGTAGGAACAGATGCTCCGGAAGCCGGACATATGCAGGGCACAATGATTGGAAATTATGTAAAGGAGCATTACGATGAAATAGACTTGAACAAGGACGGAAAAATTTCCTATGCAATGTTTATGGGACAGTTAGGAAATGTAGAAGCGATTTATCGTACACAGTATGCAGTTGAAGATGCAGATGCGATTCTGGAAGAAGCAGGAAAACCAAAACTGGAATACTTTGATTCTGCAAATACAGATAAATATCAGGTAGACCAGGACGGAAACTGGAGCGCAACAGCAGCTAACAACTATATGACAACAAACTTGTCTCAGTACAATGAAGGCAATAATAACATGATTGAACTTGTCATATGTAATAATGATGGTATGGCAGAAGGTGCTATTGCAGCATTGAATGACAAGGGATATAACCTCGGTTCAGAGAATTCAAACAGCAAGATGATCCCTGTATTTGGTGTAGATGCGACAGACGCAGCAAAACAGCTGATTGCAGATGGCAAGATGGTAGGAACAATTAAGCAGGATGCAGATGGTATGGCTGCATGTATTGCAGATTTAACCAAAAATGCGGCAGAAGGCAAAGCTCTTATGGACGGAACCGATAACTATAATATTTCTGAAAATGTATCCAACAAAATTTATATTCCATATGCTGAATATACAGGAGAATAATAGCTGACAGAGCATAAAATACGGCGACCAGAAAGGTGGTCGCCGTATTTTGAATATTCAAAACAGGAGGCGTGATATGGAAAAGGATGTTTTACTTCAGATGACAGGAATCTGTAAAGAATTTCCCGGTGTAAAGGCTCTGGACCAGGTCTCTCTGACGGTGAAAAAAGGTACGGTACATGCGTTGATGGGAGAAAATGGAGCGGGAAAATCTACATTGATGAAATGCCTTTTCGGGATATACGAAAAAGATAGTGGAACGATTACATTGGAAGGCAAAGAGATAAATTTTAAGAACTCTAAAGAAGCCCTTGAAAATGGAGTCGCAATGGTGCATCAGGAGTTGAATCAGGCACTGAAGCGTAATGTAATGGATAATATTTGGCTGGGGCGTTATCCAAAAATCGGCGGAGTTATGGTAAATGAAAAAAAGATTTACCAGGATACAAAAAAAATATTTGAAGAATTGAAAATTGATGTTGATCCCCAAAGAATTATGAGCACAATGCCTGTTTCTCAAAGACAGATGGTAGAAATTGCAAAAGCAGTTTCAGTGCATGCAAAAGTGATTGTTTTTGATGAACCAACCTCTTCTTTGACGGAACAGGAAGTGGAGCATTTATTTGAGATTATCAATATGCTCAGAGAACAGGGGTGCGGAATTATTTATATCTCTCATAAGATGGCTGAGATTAAAAGAATTTCTGATGAGATTACAATTATGCGCGATGGAACGTGGATTGCCACAGAGCCGGCAGATCAATTATCCATGGATGATATTATTCGGCTAATGGTAGGACGCGAACTGACAAATCAGTTTCCTCCAAAAACAAATCAACCAGGTGATATTGCACTGGAAGTAGAGCATTTGTCAGCAGAATATTCTCTTCTGGAAGATGTATCTTTTAAAGTGAGAAAAGGAGAAATTGTAGGGCTTGCGGGTTTGGACGGAAGTGGGCGTACGGAAACTCTGGAAACAATATTTGGTATTGCATCAAGAAAGTCCGGGGTAATCAAACTGGATGGAAAAGTTGTACAGAATCGCAATGCACAAGAATCAATTAAAAACGGGTTTGCGCTGCTTACTGAAGAACGACGGGCCACGGGAATTTTTGGCATTCTGAATATACGTGAGAATACCGTAATTTCCAGCTTGAAAAAGCATAAGAAGCATGGAATATACCTGAGTGAAAAATCAATGAGGAAAGATACGCAGTGGTCTATTGAGGCCATGCGTACAAAGACGCCAACGCAGGAAACCAAGATTCGGGCATTGTCCGGAGGCAACCAGCAGAAGGTAATCCTTGGCAGATGGCTTCTGACAGATCCAGAAGTATTGCTGCTGGATGAGCCTACCCGGGGAATTGATGTAGGGGCAAAATATGAAATTTATCAGTTGATTATTGATTTAGCCAATAAAGGAAAAGTTGTAATCGTAGTATCATCGGAGATGCCGGAGCTGCTTGGCTTATGTGACAGGATTCTGGTTATGTCAGGCGGCAGACTTTCGGGAGAGGTTTTAGCGAAAGAGGCAACACAGGAACAGATTATGACTTATGCTGCAAAATACGTTTAAAGGAGGTTTTGGGGGATGAAAGCAATCACAAATGTAAAAGCTCGCTACGAAAATTATAAATCCATGGACGGCAGGAGTAAGGCGATATTCTGGAAAGAGACAGCAATTAATAATGCGTTGATTGTGTTGATTATTATTGCGGCTATCTATACCTATACTCAAAACCATAGATTTTTAAGCGCATCATCGATCATCAATATTATTTCTCTGTCTGCAGCCAATATTCCGATTGCCTGCGGTATTGCGGGAACGATTGTATTAACAGGTACGGACCTTTCAGCAGGTCGTGTTGTAGGATTGACAGCATGTATTTCGGCATCTCTTCTTCAGTCAGTAACATATGCGACAAAGATTTTCCCGAATCTTCCGGTACTTCCGATTCCTTTGGTTATTTTAATTGTAATTATAGTCGGTGGTATTGTAGGCTGGGTGAATGGATTCTTTGTTGCAAAGTTTAATCTGCATCCATTTATTGTAACATTGGCTACACAGTTGATCGTGTATGGACTTCTGCTAATGTATATTATGCTGAACGGAAATAATGGACAGCCGTTATCAGGATTGGACGATTCATTTAAGAACTTCGTAACAGGAAGTTTTGTAAGTTTTAGAGGAGTTCCAATTCCAAATTATGTATGGTATGCCTGCATTGTTATTATTTTTATGTGGTTTATGTGGAATAAGACTACATTTGGAAAGAATATGTTTGCGGTAGGTTCCAATCCGGAAGCTGCCAATGTATCCGGTGTTAACGTTATGAGAACAACAATTCTGGTACATACACTTGCAGGTTGTATGTATGGTATTACTGGATTTATTGAATCTGCACGTATCGGTTCAAATCAGGCAAATACCGGATTAAACTATGAATGTGATGCTATTGCTGCCTGTGTAATCGGAGGTGTTTCATTTGTAGGTGGTACTGGTAAAATCAGAGGCGTTGTAATGGGTGTATTCATTTTACGAATTATCTTTGTTGCGCTGAACTTCCTGTCCATTAACCAAAACCTGCAGTATGTAATTAAAGGTCTGATTATTCTAGTTGCATGTGCAATTGATATGAGAAAATATCTGGTAAGAAAATAATCAGTGAAATATTTGCTGGAGGCGATTCGTATGAAAGAGAAAAAAGTACAGGATGATGATAGATGGAAAAGGAATGCCAGACCTGCGATATATTTCATGGCAGGAGTGTATGTGTTGATTATGGCATATAATATAATTGAAGGCATTTCTTGCAGTATAGGAAGTGAAAGGATTATCATGATTGTTTCTGCAATTCTGTTTGTTATTATCGGAGCTGCAATGGTATTTTTTGGAATGTTTTCGGTCTATCGAAATACAAAGAGGCTGCGTGGTGATATGAAAAAAACAGAACAATAAAAAATATAATAAAACAGCGAAAACCCGCTAACCACAAGGGCTAACGGGCTTCGTTGTTTTATAGTTATCTAAAGGAATGAGAGTAAAGTGTGGCATCTTGGGTTTCCCCAAGATGCCGTTACTTTATGAGGGGGGAGATAGTTGTTTATCAACTATCTGAGTATTAGTATAAGGAAAAAATGTGTCCAAAATATGTTGAATCTATTAAAGAAATAGAAAAATTATTATGAATTTCTTAAGAGAGGCATATGGGGCCAAGACACATTTAGAGTATTTCTGGTATTCGCAAGGTCTGTCCCGCACAAAGAGAATTTGGATTGGATAACTTGTTAAGGGAAACTAGTGTCTGATAGGTGATGCCGTAACGGGAAGCAATACTGGCGAAGGTGTCATCTGGCTGGATGACATAAGTAATATAGTTGGATGAAGATATAGTGGAATTATTAGTGAGATGGTTCAGCCCGGCTGCTTGAATAATTTTGGGATAATCTATATATCCGTAATCTAAATCCACTTCTCCGACTATTCCGGGAATACTGCCCTGACTGGTATATTGCCAGATGCCGCATGCTGTATGATCGGGACGGCTATTGTAGAAAGCATACCAAAGATCATATCGCTTTGACAAGTCAGAAGACAGATATGTGTGCAGAGAATTTCGATTGCTATAAAACATAGCATAGTATCTTTTTTTCTTGATAAAACCACAGAAATTTTCAACTAGTTGTACAGTGGTTTCAGGTGTTATAGGAATGTCATTTTGATTAGTATAATGAGTATAATCCTGTTCTATATCGTAGCAAATTGGATAGTCCAGTCGGTATTCAGAAACCACATTAAGGCATCTGTCTGCTTCACAAAGTGCTATTTCCGGATTGACTGTGCGGCAGACCCAGTATGCCCCGATAGGAATTCCGATTCGGTTACATTCGGCGGCATTTCGTTTGAACTGCAAATCTAGACCATTTGTCCCATATCCAGCACGCAGCATGACAAATTGATATCCTGCATTCTTAACCTGTTCCCAATCGACGGTTCCTTGAAATTCACTGACATCGAGTCCTTTTATAATCATAAGACCTCCATTTCTTTATAAAAATATGCAGATATTCGTTATCTTAATATATGAATATAGCAAGAATAGTGTGAATTGTAGATTTACACAAAAGCAAAAAAAATAAATTAAGAAATTTATAAGATTTTCCCCAACTGCTCTTAAAAATTCCCGAATATCATGTATACTGAAAGGGAGGTGAGGAAAATGTATCATATTTTAGTTTGTGATGATGATAAAGAAATTGTAGAAGCAATCGAGATATATCTGACGCAGGAGGGATATCATATTTTGAAGGCGTATGATGGAGTGCAGGCGTTAGAAGTTTTGAAAAAAGAAGAGATACACCTTCTGATTCTGGATGTTATGATGCCTCGTTTGGACGGGATAAGAGCAACATTGAAAATCCGGGAAACAAAAAGCATTCCAATTATTATTTTGTCGGCAAAATCGGAAGATGCGGATAAGATTTTAGGACTGAATGTAGGTGCTGATGATTATGTAACGAAGCCTTTTAATCCATTGGAACTTGTAGCTCGCGTGAAATCTCAGCTTCGCAGATATACTCAGCTTGGCGGAAGGGTGAGAGAAGAACAGGACAAAGTGTATGAGGTCGGAGGATTGTCTATTAATGATGATCTAAAAGAGGTAACTGTGGACGGAGAACCTGTGAAACTGACGCCGATAGAATACAATATTTTACTGCTATTAATGAAAAATCAAGGAAGAGTATTTTCTATTAATCAAATTTACGAATCAATCTGGAACGAAGATGCAATCGGAGCAGATAATACGGTTGCGGTACATATTCGTCATATTCGTGAAAAGATAGAGATTAATCCGAAAGACCCCAGGTATCTGAAAGTTGTATGGGGAGTCGGATATAAAATAGAAAAACTCTAGAGAGGAGTCATATGGATAAATGGTATAAACAACCGATAACAAAAGGAATTTTGGTTTTTATAGCGATTCTTTCAGCATTTGTACTACTGATTAGTACACTATTAGTTGATACTTTTACTGCGGATGAAGGTATAGACAGCCTGTTTAAAGAAAATAGAAATGAATATACAGAATCTAAAAATTTTTTTAATCAAATGTCTGAAGCGACTGGAGAGGTACTGCAGCGTGTCAAACTGATAGAAAATTTTGAAACAAACGGGAAATATAATCCGGATAAATTGGTAGATATTATGGAGTACGCAAGTACTGGAATAATATCAGGAAAAAATACATCAGGACTGGCATATAAGCTGGAGGATTTGAGAAAATGGAGTGAAAATTTTTATAATTACAGTTATTCCGCTCCGCTTGTAGTATGTCAGAAGCCAGATGGTTCTTATTTTTATTATTATTTAAATGATTTTACAAATCTGGTTAATGAAGGAAAATTACAGTTTGAGGTATCTGGATATAGCGTAAGTGAAGTCCTCGACGAAATGAGATATGGCAGCTATTTCGAGGGAAATCAGATTAAAAATGAAAAGGGAGAGGTAGTCTATACAGGTTTTTGGGGATACACAGACACTTTACAGGAAGAAGCAGCACCTGAGGGAGCTGGAAACCTTTTGGAAGCAGTAAATCAAAATCCTGATTTGAATGGAAAGATGACACGAATTTACACGAATTTACAGTCTATACTGGAATCTCTTTTCAGTGAAGTTGCTTCTTATAGAGAATCGGGTTCATGGACGGAAGGAAATACGAATTTTGTATATATCTATGTAGATAAAGAAACAAATAAGGTTTATACAAACCGTCAGGAATATCAGGATTTCAGCCAGGTAAATGCAAATATTAAAAAACTGCAGAGTGAAGAGAACATGAAATATTTCATTACGTATCCTAAGCTTTCTGACTTTGAAACCAATATGGATGTTTCAGCTCGTGAATGGAGTCACATTGTGAAAGAAAACATAGGAGACACAGATAAAGATTTTATTTTTGCAGCAGCAGTGGATACGACACTTCCAATACAGGATGCCTTTTATGAGGGACGTCAGACATATGAAACTTATGTACCATATATCGGTTCGTCAGTGTTTGGGGGAATTGTATCTGCAATCCTACTTTTAATCTCCTGTGTATGGCTTACCGTGATTGCCGGCAGAAACAGTCAGGATGAAGAGCTGCATTTGAACGGATTTGATAAATGGAAGACGGAACTGGCAGCGGCAGTAGTTATTTCCGGATGGCTGATAGTGACCATCATAGTAATAAGTGCGGGCGGTTTTTATGTTAGTAGAGATTTTTCTAATGTGATTTTCGTAGGTTTTTATATGGCATTTACCATGGGAATGTTTTTGATTGGTTATTTAAGCCTGGTTCGTAGAATTAAGGCAAAAGAACTTTGGAAAAACAGTATTTTAAAAGCGGTCTGCAGGTTTGCAGAAATCTTTTGGAAGAATCGGAGTGTTACATGGAGAACCGTGTTGATACTGGGAGGCTTTATTCTGATACATTGGCTGGCACTTCTGTCACAATCCGGAGTTATTGCACTGATTGTGCTGGTATCAGAGGCGGTAGTGATATATCTAGCCGTAATGAATGCGATTGCGAAGAACCGGATTAAAAAGGGAATCCGTGAGATTGCAGCAGGAGATTTACAGTATCAGATTCCTTTAGATTATTTGCAGGGAGAAAACCGGAATCTGGCAGAGATGGTGAATGATATTGGAAATGGACTTCAGAGGGCTGTGAATGAAAGCATGAAGAGTGAGAGACTGAAGACAGATTTAATCACCAATGTTTCACATGATATAAAAACGCCTCTGACTTCAATTATCAATTATGTAGACCTTTTGAAGAGAGAAAATTTTGATGATCCGAAGATTCAGGGATATCTGGAAATTTTGGAATCCAAGGCACAGAGATTGAAGACACTGACTGAGGATGTTGTAGAAGCATCAAAAGTGAGCAGTGGTAATGTTAATCTTGAATATATGGATGTTGATTTAGTAGAGATGATTCATCAGACAGCGGGTGAGTTTGCTGAGAAATTTGAAAATAAGAAGCTCGAATTGATTCAGACTTTACCTGAAAACCCGGTAGTAATTCATGTAGATGGCAGAAGAGTGTGGCGTGTTCTGGAAAATTTATATGGAAATGTAGCAAAATATGCAATGCCGGGAACGAGAGTCTATGCAGATTTGACTTCTAATGAGGATAAGGTTATCTTCTCGCTGAAAAATATCTCGGAATATTCGCTGAATATTACGGCAGATGAGCTTACAGAGCGATTCATCCGAGGAGATATTTCCAGGAGTACAGAGGGCAGCGGTCTGGGGCTGTCGATTGCGAAGAGTCTGGTGGAAATGCAGGGAGGCGAGTTTAGCCTGTACCTAGATGGGGATTTATTCAAGGCAACGGTTATATTTGAACGGGTTGTAAAATAAGAGGGCGGTTTTAGGACCGTCCTTTTGTCATTTTTTGACTTCTCTTGTCAAGAATGGGGGTTTTGTTTTACAATAGAAAAGAAATTGAATAAATGACAAGAGGTATTGAATGGAAACAATAAAAGAATTATTAAACAGCATTTTGAATATAGAATTTATACAGGCGATTATCAGTAATCCAAGAGAAAAAGATGGGGTACTGAAAATAAAAGTAAGACCAATTGAAAAGAAAGACGGTCTGTACTTTCAATGTGAATCATTTACGAAAACACAGGCATTCCATGAAAATTTAAAAGCAAAAGAAGCAGTAAAGTGTCTGTCAGAATATATGGAAAAATTTCGTCAGATGCAGGTGTTTACAAAGACTATGGACTATACGGTTTTGGTCAGTAAAAAAGGAAAGGTTACGATTCAGAAGAAAGCTCTCAAAGGATGTGTAAGAGAAGCGGAACTATCACATAATAGAAATAAGAAATATATTTTAAAAGAGGGAACCTCCATTCCATTTCTTCAGGATTTAGGAGTTATGACGAAAGATGGAAAAATCATTCATTCCAGGTTTGATAAGTTTCGTCAGATTAATCGTTTCCTGGAATTTATTGAAGATATTCTTCCGAAGCTTCCAAAGGATAAAGAACTGACGATTCTGGATTTTGGATGTGGAAAGTCATATCTTACATTTGCGATGTACTATTATCTGCGTATTTTAAAGAAATATGATATTCGGATTATTGGACTGGATTTGAAGAAAGACGTGATTGAACATTGTAATGAACTTAGCAGGAAATACGGGTACGAGAAGTTGGAATTTCTGGTCGGTGATATTGCGGACTATGAAGGTGTCAGTGAAGTTGATATGGTTGTGACTCTTCATGCATGCGATACTGCGACCGATTTTGCATTGGCGAAGGCGGTTGCCTGGGGGGCAAAGGTGATTTTATCTGTACCGTGCTGTCAGCATGAACTAAATGGCCAGATGAATAAACGGCATGGACATGACGTTCTGGCACCGATTCTTGATTATGGACTTTTGAAGGAACGATTTGCCGCACTGATGACGGATGGTCTGAGAGCAAAATATCTGGAGCGTTCCGGATACGAGACACAGGTACTGGAATTTATTGATATGGAGCATACGCCGAAAAATATTTTGCTTCGTGCAGTGAAAACGGGGCAGGAAAAGCAGGGGAGCAGCAAAGAAATTGAGGCGTGCAAGGAGTTTTTGGGAATTCATCCAATGTTAGGAGTGTTATTAGATAAGGGGACAGAAAAATGAAAAAAAGAATAATAAAGGCAGGGGTACTGATGGCAGTATTCCTTGTAGCCGTTGTTATCAGTAGTTTAATTACGAACAGGGGTGCAGATGATCAAACGGTGGATTTGGGGGATCCCACATTGCCCAGGGTTGCGTTTCAAAAAGAAGGCAGAACTGTTAATGCACTGTCTGGTTATGTGAAAGAGATGGACGTTACTGCAATGCGGGATACGATTACTCCCTTGGAGGAGAATGGAACTCTTCAGATGGAAATTGAAGAGTATGGAAACGAAATTGATAAAGTGGAGTATAAAGTATATTCTTTGAATGGAGAAGAAACTTATGAAACGGGTAACATCAAAGACCTTTCAGAGGATACAGTACAGCTTGATTTAAGTAAAGCGCTGCCCGAAGACGCATCAGAAGCAGTGTTAGAGGTCATAGTATCGACGGCTCAGAAGCAGGTACACTTCTATACAAGAATCGAACGGCCGGATGAATTGTCTTTGAAAGAGTGTTTGGATTTTGCAGAGGATTTCCATAACAAGACTTTGGATAAGAAGAATAAAGAAGAGTTACAGACATATCTGGAAACGAATCAGGAAGGGGATAATACCACTTATCAGACTGTTACGATTCATTCGGATATAAATCATGTGACCTGGGGAAATTTGGCTCCCCAGGTTGTAGATGAACCGGAATGGAGTATCAAAGAGAGTAATACTGTTTATACCTCTTTGCTGGCAGAATATCAGGTTACATGTGTTGGAGAGAACGATGAGGTAGAAACTTATAATATAAAAGAATTTTTCCGAATTCGGTGTGTGCAGGGAGAAATTTATCTGCTGGATTATAACCGGAATATGAACCAGGTGTTTGATGCAAACCAAAAAGTATTTGATGCAAATGGAATCGTTCTTGGTATTACATCATCGGATGTTTCTTATGAGATAAATAAAGGTGGTACTATTGTTTCCTTTGTTCAAAATGGAGATTTATGGAATTACAATAAAGATACAGATGAAGTTTCTCTGGTATTCAGCTTTGCGAATAATGAAGGAAATGATGTACGGAGTCTGAATGATCAGCACAATATTCGTATTATCAGTATGGATGAGAATGGAAGTACAGCATTTGCTGTATATGGGTATATGAATCGGGGTGATCATGAAGGGGAAGTCGGAGTTGATGTTTATTATTTTGATATTGAGAAAAATTCAGTAGAAGAAAAAGCGTTTATTCCGAGTACAAAATCTTATGCCATAGCAGAAGATGAACTTGGCAAGATGGTTTATTATAATCATGAACAGAATCTGCTGTATGTGCTGGCAGGTGGTAAATTATATAAGATAAATCTTGAGGAAGATGAACAGACGGTGCTTGCAGAAAAACTGGAGGAAGGTGAGTATGCAGTATCTGCGGATGGTCATCTGATGGCTTATCAGACAGATGGAGATATGAATACATCTGAGGAAATTATTGTGCTTAATCTGGAAACAGGAAAAGAACATTCGGTAAACGCAAAGGATGGAGAATCGATAAAACCACTTGGGTTTATAGGAGAGGATTTTGTTTATGGATATTTAAGACAGGAAGATGCCGGAAAGACGGCTGCCGGAGAAGAAGTATTCCCAATGTATGAATTGGAAATCAGAGATTCTGAAAATGAGGTGGTAAAAACGTATTCGGCAAGTCAGATTTATATTTCTGATGTATTAATTGAAGATAATATGATGACGCTGAATCGGATGACAAAATCTGGAGATATTTATACAGGAACCAGTCAGGATTATATTAGCAGTAACGAAGAGCAGAAAGTCAGCAATATAACACTGGAATCTTTTAGTACTGAACTGAAAGAGAAGCAGATGCGTTTGACATATGAGTCAGGAATTTCTGATAAATCTCCAAAGATGCTGCGGCCGAAACAAGTAATGCTGGATGAAGTGATTACAATTACGCTGAGTGATAAATTCAAATCAGAGAAGTATTATGTATATGGAATGGGTAAGCTTGTTGCAGTTTATGACAAAGCTGCATATGCAATTCAGAAAGCGGAGGAGATTTCCGGGGTTGTAATTTCATCAGAGCAGGCGTATATTTGGGAAAAAGGAAATCGAGATTTGGTATACTATACAGACATGGAGGCCTTTGGAAATGCAGAAGGAAAAACTTCACTTCAGACCTGTGAAGAACGGATGGCACAGTATGATGCAAAAAGGGTGAATCTGACAGGGTGTACTCTGGAGCAGGTATTGTATGTTATTAATAAAGGGCTTCCGGTGATTGCAATGACGAATACCAATCATGCAATCATGCTGACCGGATACAGCACTACGAATATTACTTATATTGATCCGGATTTGGGCGCAGAAATGACAGTCAGTATCAATGAGATGAACAGTATGCTTGCGGGCAGCGGTAATACATTTATCGGATATATCAGCAGATAATAGAAAATGAAAACAGGCGGGTGCAGAAAATGCATACCGCCTGTTTGTGTGTGTTATATTATATTTCGAAAAATGGTATGTTTGTATTTATTCAGTGCCGTGTAAACAATCATTCCAAGAATTCCACAGGATATGATTTCTCCGATTCCCACTGTCAGCATCATAAATGGAATTGGAAGAGGCACCTGATAGCCGTAACGAAGTATGAAAGGCACCAGGATTGTATTAGAAATAATCGGAGGAAGCGGGGCAAGGTATTTGTTCTGATTCCTTAGCTTGTATGTGAAGACAGCACCTATTAAAGTGGCAATGCTTCCAATAATAATATCAGGCAGAATGGAACCACCCAAAATATTGCCAATCAGGCATCCAATAAATAACCCTGGGATTGCAGCTGGAGTGAAGACTGGCAGAATAGTCAGCGCTTCTGCAATACGAACCTGTACTTCTCCGAAACTAAATGCTGCAAATACTACTGTGAATACTACATAGATTGCGGCAATCATAGCCGCCTGTGCTAAGAACAGCACATTGAAAGTCTTTTTACTCTTCATTTTTTATCTCCTTTAGTTTTGTTTTACGAGTGGAAGGTCTCGAACACTCGATTCATTTAACGCCGGGAATCGGCGGAAAGCCCGAAAAGACCTTGGTTTTTGTGGGCTTTGCAACGTGGAATAGTATAGCATAACAGAAAGATGAAATCAAGAAAAGTACCAAAAAAGTACCAAATGGTCCGAGATTTGTCCGACTTTGGCAAAAGGAAAAGCACTCTGACCGGTTATGAGGAGTGCTTTTATAGGCCTTTTCATATTCTTTTGTAATTGGATCAGAATTAACTTTTGCTTTTCTGCGTTTTTGAGCCATGATTTTTTTACAAGAGTATTTTTCTCCTTCAGGTATTCTATCACAACAATCTGTATTGTATTTACCAGATGGAAGGAAAAATCGTTTACAATTTTCGCAGATTTTTATCTGGCATTTTTTCGCAATAAGTTGATAGAATTCATAAATTAGAAATTCTTCAGGATATATACATTCTGTTACACTGTCTATTTTTACTTTGCCATGAATCTTAGAAACCATTTCATCAGTGATTAGATCAAGCACTGGGCCGTTTAATTTATCAATCATTTTTTGTCTTTCATTTGATGATGTTGGCAATTTAGTTGGGAGTCTAGTGTAGCTTAGTTCTTCATGTAAACTAAAAGGGTTAAACAAAAAAGTATTTCTGATCGATATTTTGTCAATCAATCCGTAGGAATCTATAGAAAATAGTAGGAAAAAACGTTCTTTGGGTGTTAAAATACTTATTTTGGGGCTGTCTTCTAAAAAACAAAAATGTATATATTCTCTAAATTTTTCTTGAATTCTTGCGAAATCAAGGGCTCCTTCTATAGTGTCGATATTATCATGATAATATCGTTCATTTAGTGAACTTCTGGTACTGAGACAGCTAAAATAGAAAAAGGGTGATTATATATATCAAAAGATATATCTTGATTTGCGGACAAGAAAGGGAGTATATAATTTATATACATTTTATCATCTTGAGTAATGTTGTTTAAAGAAATATCCAACATTTCTGCTGTTTTAGAATATTGCTCCATTAATTTTTTAAATTTTTCACGGTTGGAACGTGAAGATGTAATGTAATCATATAATTTCCCATATTTTTTTAAATCACATTCTAAAAATGCAAATAAAAATTCTCCAATATTTGCTTCTGAACCTTCCCTTGTCCGCTCATTTATAATAATAGTTATATTATCTTGTTTTGTACGAATAAATGCCATATTCAGATACCTCTCCATGAGTTGAAATTCGAAAATCAAAAAAATGGAGGAAAAAAGATGCAGAATGAAAGCAGACTCATGAATGCAAAAGCGGTATGTGCATATTTGAATCTTGGAAGAAATCGAGGTGTAAAATTTGCAAAGTCCATAGGTTCAGAAGTAGCAATCGGCAGAAGGCGATTATATGACAGAGTAGTTATTGACCGTTACTTAGATCAGCGGGCACAGGAGCAAGAGTTCCGGTTGGTTGGGTTAGAATCAATCCACCGAAACAGTTTACAGATGAGCAAAAAAAGAAATGGCGAGCAGGCTTAACAGAAATAATTTTGACCTTGCTACTACAGGGAATGAAATGGGCTGATTTTCAAATTTCATCCATTCAGTGAGGAAATGTTAGAGTAAGGGGGGAAAATTGATTTTTCATTGAAATAATAGAGTAAATACAGACGGTTGGAAAATGGGATGCATTGGTAGCAGGGAATTGAAATACAGTCAAGAATATGATACACTTTCGGTAGAACAACCGTGTTACAGGGTGGCTGACCTCTATTCTACATAGAATGGGGGTGGTGCTGATGGACAAGAAACCGTTTGATTTTAAAG
>CASERA010000188.1 GCA_949290175.1 uncultured Ruminococcus sp. | reverse complement strand
TTTTCCCCATGTTGCCCCTTTCTCGTTTTATTTATCCACATATTACAGGAGTTTTCCACTTTATCATAACAATTTTTTTCCTATACATTAAAAATACCGCCGGTTTAACCGACGGTATTATTGTATTACACTACTTCTGCTTGCACAAGCATATGTTGACTCTTCTAACTTCTTTTTTCTGCTGCCACTAATATATATTTCTTAGCATTTATTCTATATTTTTCCTATGGGAATTTCTAGCATTTTTTTAGCACATCCCTCTGCTTCCACAATTATACGGACAGCTCCTTTTGTGACCCCAGAGCGTATAACTGCCATTGCATATCCATCATAAGTTTCACACTCTGACACATCATACCGCTCTATAGAACTTGGATTTGCATTTCCAAGAGCTTCTAACTTTCCATCTCCTTCAACCCGAACTTTAATTTTTTTCTTACAATATAGATTTTCTACCTGGTTCTCATCTACTAATTTTATAGTCACAAAAGCTAAATCTTCTCCGTCTGTATTCAAATACTCCCTGTCAGTTTCCGCCCAAAGTTCTATTTCATCCCCAGCAGTCACAAGCTGGTATGTTTCTTCTGGTCTGCCTTTTCGAAAAGCCACAGCTCTTAACTCACCTTTTTCATAGATTGCATCATACCGCGCAGTATATTCATTCTGTTCTCCAGCCGGCTTCCTTCCGAGTGATTTGCCATTCAGAAACAGTTCTACTTCATCTGCATCAGAGTATACCTCAATTTTTGCCGGTTTACCTTCATATCCCGGCCAAGTCCAGCTTGCAATCGTATCTCTGTGCATCCATGGTGTCTTTGAGTGCTTCATCCCATATCTGTTCAGCCTTTCAACAGCAATATACGGCACTTTTCTAAGTCCATATACAATCTCTCTTAGATAACTAACCGGGCGACGATATCCAATCAAATCAATATCCCCGATATAAGCAGTTCTTTCGGGATATACACTGGAAAAGTTTTCTGCTCCATCGTAATGAAAAATTCCACAGCCTGCTTCTCCCAGATAATCATATCCTGTCCATGTAAAATCTCCCAGAACATGCGGGTTATTTTTTACAATTCTCCACAGCCGCACGATATCCGCCGGATAGGTTTCTGTTCCTACCACAGTCTTATTAGGATGCAGTTCTTTTTCTAATTCGTGCCTTCCTGTCAGATAATTTAACCCAATTACATCACAGGATGATGAACATCCCTCTAATGCCTCTGTAAGTAATGGATGTACAGCAAAATAATCTCCTTTTTATCCTGCCATCAGGCTCATAAAGCTGTGTAGGGCATTGCTGCCTTCGCTGCTTCCATGCTCCGAGTCTTTTTTTGCCGCAAAGTTTACGGACACATCCTTCATAATCTGTCGTAGACGATGCCCGGCAGCCATCAGCCCATTCAACCCATTTGTTGTATATCTTTCAGAATCTAACTGATGGAATTTATTACACAATCTCCGGTTCCACCATGCTCCGGCTTCCGAACCTGCCTCCTGAATCTCATTTCCTACTGAATAGAGAATAACACATGGATGGTTATAATCCTTTGCAACCATACGCTCAACTACTTCCTCCCAGCATTCCGGGAAATCAGAGGCAAAATCATAAGGATTCTTATGAATATTCCACATATCACTTAACTCATCCATTACCAGAACCCCAAACTTATCACAGGCATCCAACATAGCCTTACTCAATGGATGATGCGAGCTTCGAATACTGTTAAATCCGGCTTCTTTAAGCTGACGGCATCTGCGCTCTTCTGCTTTTTCAAATGTTGATGCACCTAAAATTCCATTATCATGATGGATGCAGGTTCCCCGCAGTTTCACGGTTTTACCGTTTATGCGGACACCGTACTTGGAATCAATCGTTAGAGTACGGATTCCAAATATTTCCCGAGTCGTGTCCAGTATGCCCTCATCTGATTCAATCTCTATTTCACACTGGTACAGATTCGGTGTATCACAGTCCCACAACTCCGGATTTGAAATACAAAACCTATGCAGGGTCATCTCTGTCGAATTTGGGCAAATAATCAGCATCTGTCTTTCTTCGCATATACAATTCCCATTCCTAACAATCCGCACCCGAACATGTACTTTTTCCCGAACTTTCGAAAAACTGTCAACATGAGTTTCCACTTCCACGAGTGCTGACTCTTTTGACGCATCAACAGTACGGATTTTGACGCCGTCTAATGAAGTATGAATCCGGTTCCCAATGATAAGCTTTACATTTCTATAAATTCCACTTCCAGTGTACCACCTGCTGTTCGGCATCATAGAATTATCTGCTACAACCTTCAAAGTATTTTCGGCTCCGTAATTTATCCAGTCATTTAATTTAACATAAAAATTAGAATACCCATATAGATTTTTTGTTACATAGGCTCCGTTTAAAAATATCTCTGCCTTCTGATAAACCCCCTCGAACTCAAGACACACTTCTTTTCCTTCCCATTCTTCCGGTACTTCAAATGTCTTCTGGTATATGTAGCGCCCTCCGGGGTAGAATCCGGTCTGCGCACCATTTGGAGTATCTGAGGTACGTTCTTCATGTATCATCGCATCATATGGAAGGTGTACGGTCTTTTCATTAGTCTGTCCCATATAGGCTGCCATTGCAGAATTTCCGTTATCCTTCATAACGCGCCAATTATCATTAAAGTTTCTACGAATCATGCTTTTTCTCCTTCCGCATGGGCTGCATCCCATTCACGATTTGCTTTCTCTACTCTCAGTTTCCAGATAAGTGCCAGCAGCATTACACCAAATATAACAGGGATTACTGCATACAGAACAAAAATCATGTTTATCGCCCCCGCAGTCTGTACCGCCGCAGTTCCGTCAAAACCACCTGCCTGTAACATCAAGCCCAAGATAGCACTTCCAAGGCCTCCGCCTACTTTAACGCCAATAGAAGAACAGCTGAACATTACTCCGTCTATTCTCTTCTTCTGTGTCCTCCATGTATAATCACTTGTTTCAGCCACAAATGCATTCAGTGTTCCTGTTAATGGTCCGCCTGCCATGTTGCGGAAAAATGCAAATACAAGCATAAGAATTAAATTTTTATTTAATGCTGCAATAACAAATCCAATCCCCATGATCAAAGATATAACACGGCTGATCATGTTCATCTTCCACATACTTCCGCATTTTTTTACCAAAATAGGTGTCAGAGACAAAATAATCATAACTGGAATTAAACTTACAAGTGAAAATGTTCCCAGCAAAGCAGCATCCCCCATGTAATACTGCATAAAATACACTCCAACCCCTTGAGTAATTCCACTATATATGTAATTCACTAAATAAATTGCCAGGATAATGATGAAATAAGGGTTCTTGAATAAAAGTTTAAAAGACTCTACGAATCCTATTTTCTCATCACTTGATGTTTCCTTAACATCTGTTTCTTCATCTGGAACTTCCTTCACCATTAATACACTAAAAGTATTCACAACCAGTGCAATCAGTGAGAATATAAGTGCAACCATTCTCCAGCCGGCTGCTCCGCCGCCAAAACGTTCAACCAACCCCATTGCATTGTATGAAATAACAAGAGTAGTAAATGTTGCAAAAATAAAGCGAATTGAGCCTAGCTGAACACGCTCACTTGGGTTTTTTGTAATTTTTGCCGCAAGTGCTGCATAGGAAATACTGTTCGCTGTAAAGAAAATTGCATTATAAGCTGTGTAGAATACAAAGAAATATACATACTGCATTGTCTTCCCTACATCTGGAATACAAAATGAAAGTAGTAACGTAATTGATACTCCTATCTGCGCATATAGCATCCAGGGACGTGCCTTTCCCATTTTACTTTTTGTTCTATCCATAATGTTACCAAAGATAATATCTGTGATTCCATCAAATGTCTTTGAAATCATCATAAGAACTCCAATTATAGCACTATTCAGCCCCACCGCATTTGTCAAATAAATCATAATAAAACTTGACATTAGTGCATAACCACAGTTTGCCGCCATATCTCCAGATCCATATGCTACCTTTTGATACCATTTTAAATACTTCCTCTCATTCATTTTAACCTTCCTCCGCTCTTTACTTTTTTGTTTATTTCGCATATAATTTATTGGTATTCATATAAATACTATCAAATATGCACAATCCACACAATGTCATGAACATCTAAACCTGTGTTGAATATGTATCATATTCGTGACACTTATACTATGAGGAGACTTATATGAGAAATAATACTATAAATCACCCTTCTACTGAAAATGGTATCTTAGAAATACACAACTGGAAAAGCACTGTTAATTCATACATAGAACTTTTATCTCCAATACAGCTAACACTAGAATACTGTCACGGTATTCTACCCGATGATTTTATCAATATTCTCATGCTTTCTCCAGAGCAGACTTTCTATTATAGAACAGATGCAGGAACTTCTTTAACGAAGTTCAATGCCCGTCCTTTACATCGTCATAATTTTTATGAACTTATGATTATACTTGAGGGAGAAGTTTATCAGCAAATTGAAGGAAATGATTATCAATACAGTACTGGAACTTGCTGTCTGATAGACCGTAACACCAAACATCGTGAAAAATTTTCCGGCGAGGCTAAATTACTGTTTATTGGTCTTTCTGCTGATTTTATCCGTCAGTTACTTATCGAACAGACCGGATATTATTTTAAAAATGAATGCTTAGCGGACAATTCTATTTTCCGTTTTATTATGGATAATATCTCATCAGAAGAGCAGAAGAATTATCTGGACATATTTCCTTCATTTCAAAATCAAAACAGTATTGTCAGATTACATTCTCTGTCTGATAAACTTCTGCATCTGATGATGTCTCCCTCTTTGGGGGCTACTTACGGAATAAAAAGTATTGTTTGTGAATTATTTGAATATCTAAACGATGAAACGCTATTTCATATTACTCCGGTAAAACTAAAAACCAAATCAGACTTTCTTCTTTTCTCTAGAATCAGTCATCTTCTAGAGGACACAGATGGAGATCTCTCACGTTCAGAATTAGCAGACCTTTTAAATTATAGCGGCAATTATTTAAATTCTATTGTAAAAAAATATACGGGTATGTGCTTATATGATTATAGTTTGACATTTCGTTTAAAAAAAGCAGCTTATCTGCTTACAACAACAACGGACAGTATCTCTTCCATGGCATTAAAACTGAATTTTTCAAATAAAACTCACTTTTATAATTTATTTAAAAAAAAGTATGGTATGTCCCCCGGAGAATACCGAAAACTGTCTGCTTTTTCTGATATATAAATAAGACTGCTGATTTTGCTCAACAGTCTTATTTTCCTGGTTTTTTATTTAATTTCGTCTTTTATTGCTGCTTTCAAGCGGTTCAATGCCTCTTCCAGTGTTCTTCTGGGGCAGGCAATGTTCATACGCTGGAACCCTTTTCCTTCCGCTCCGAACATAGCTCCACCATCCAGCCAAAGGCCTGCTTTGTCCACTATTAACTCTTCCAACTCATCCTCTGAAAGATTTAAACTTCTGAAATCCATCCAGATTAGATAGGTTCCCTCCGGCTCAGTTAGTTTTATTTCCGGAAGTTCTTTTTCCAAAAATGCTCTGACAAAATCCAGATTCCCTTTCAGATATTGTTTTAGTTCCTCCAGCCAGTCCCTGCCAGTTTCATAAGCTGCCTGACAGGCAACCAGTCCCGGAAGATTCAACTGACTGTATCCTGTCTGCTCTACCGCTCGTTGAAATGCCCCCCGCATATCTTCATCTGCTATAAAAATATTGGAAACCTGAAGTCCTGCGAGATTAAACGTCTTACTGGGAGAAGTGCAGGTAATTGTATTCTGAAGAAACTCCTCATCCAGCGATGCTAAAATATAATGTTGATGTCCTGGATATGTAAAATCACTGTGAATCTCATCACTGACAATCTTCACTTGATGATTCTTGCAGATTTTTCCAATCTTTATCAGCTCTTCTCTCTTCCATACTCTGCCCACAGGGTTATGAGGACTGCAAAGTAAGAATAATTTTACCCGTTTTTCAACAATCTGTTTTTCGAAATCTTCAAAGTCAATTTCATAATGTCCGTTTTTCTGTATCAGAGAGTTAACCGCTGTTTTCCTTTCATTGCTCTCAATAACTTCTCGAAACGGATAGTATACAGGAGACTGAATCAGAACATAATCCCCCGGCTCTGTAAATGCACGAACCGCTGCAGAAATTGCAAACACAATCCCTGGTGTTTTTACCAGCCATTCCTCTTTTGTCTCCCAATCAAAATACCGGGCATACCAACTGGAAACTGCTTGAAAATATTCCTGTTTTCCTTCACTATATCCATAAATTCCATGAGAAATACAGTTTTGGAGCCGTTCTACAATTCCAGGAGCAGTTTTAAAATCCATATCCGCAACCCACAGCGGAAGAATGCCTTGCGGCTTTCCTCTCTCCAATGCAAAATCATATTTTAAAGACTTCGTATTCCGTCTGTCCACAATAGTATCAAAGTCATAATGCATACTTCTCTCCTCCGTTCTATCTGAATGCCTGCTCTAAATCTGCAATCAAATCTTCTACATTTTCAATTCCTACAGAGAGTCGAAGGAAATCTTCTGTAATTCCCAGTTTTCTGCGGGTTTCTTCTGGAACATCCCCATGAGTCTGAATCATTGGATAAGTAACCAGCGTCTCTACTCCTCCAAGACTTTCCGCATAAATGATCAACTGCACTTTTTGCAGGATTCTCCGTGCTGTTTCCTCTGAATCTACCCGAAAAGAAATCATACTTCCAAATCCTCTTGCCTGTTTTCGATTTATCTCGTATCCCGGATGTTCTTTCAATCCCGGATAGTAAACCTGTGTCACTTTTTCCTGAGAATTCAGCCATTGTGCAATACGCAGTGCATTCTCCTGCTGTTTCTCCTGACGAATCGCAAGTGTTTTAATTCCCCTAATCATCAGATAGCTGTCAAATGGGGACAGACAACTGCCGACAGTCTTATAAATATATCGGATTTTTTCTGCCAGCTCTTTACTCCTTGTTGATAAAAATCCAGCAATTACATCATTATGCCCGCATAAAAATTTTGTTCCACTGTGGAGCACCATATCTGCTCCCAGCTCAATCGGAGTCTGAAAATATGGAGACAAAAATGTATTATCCACAATGATTAAAAGCCCATATTTATCTGCCAGCTTCCTCAATGCCTTCAAATCAGTAATCTGCATTGTCGGATTGCTGGGAGTCTCTATATAAAACGCTTTTGTATTCGGTGTAATCAGACGTTCTGTTTTATCAAGGTCTGAGGTGTCTGTATAGGAAAATTGAAGTCCTTTCTCTTCGTACGCCTGAAACATCCGTACCGAACCTCCATACAGATCTTCAGAACATATGATATGTGCTCCCGTTTCAAACAGGGACAGGCATATGGAAACTGCTGCCATACCGCTGCTGCAGGCTACCGTGTCTTCTGCTCCTTCCAGTTTCTTTACAATTTCTTCCAGATGTGCTCTTGTCGGATTACTTTCTCTGGAATAGTCGTATCCACTGCTCACCCCGATTTCCGGATGAGAAAACATTGCCGTCTGGTAAATCGGAGTGGCAACTGCCCCAAATGAATCCTGTTCAAACTTCGGTTTTCCTGTGTGTATACATTTTGTTTCTAATTGATAGTCCATATTTCTTTTCCTCCCAACTCATTTTAGCAAAAACTCTGTATCAACTGCCTTAATTTCAATGATTATTTGACATCCGGCACATACCAGAGCCCATCATTATTTTCTTCCATATACTGCTTAAATTCATCGGAATGATAAGCTGCTACGATTGCCTTTGCCCAGTCCGTATCCTTGTTGTCTTCTCTTACTACTACCTGAAGAAGAAGATGCTCCGCAACGTCTTCCTGAAGCAGTGCAGAACGAGGGTCAATACCTGCACTATATACAATACTTCCCGGAATTACTGCATAATCGAAATCATCCAGAGAACGAGGAATATTGCTGGAATCCATTTCTGTAAACTCTAATTTGTATGGATTCTCCACAATATCATCCTGTGTCACCTTAGAAATATCTACATTCGAATCCAGTGTAATCCATCCTGCTTTTTGCAGAACAGCATAAGCTCTGGCCGTGTTAGATACATCATTCGGAAGTGCTATTTTGGCTCCATCAGAAATTTCATCCAAACTCTCATGTGTACTGGTAAAAATACCTGCCGGAACAGTCGGTATCGGAGTCAATGCTGTCAGCTCTCCGCCCTGTGCTTCATTAAAGCTTTCCATGTAGGCAGTGTGCTGCTCTACATTTACATCAATCTCACCTTCATTCATAGCAAGATCGCTTTGAAGTAAATCTGAAAATTCTACACTTTCCATCTGATATCCCTGTTCTTCCAAAATTGGAACAATTGCTTCTTCAAATAATAACGTATACGGTCCTGCTGCTTTTCCGTATTTAATTGTTTTTGAATCCTTTGCCTCCGTCTGTTCACCAGATGTTCCGCATGCAGTAACTCCTGTCAGAATTAAGGCACTTAATGTCAGTACAGAAATAATTTTTTTCACCATTGTTTTATCCTCCTCATTTTCTATGCATGTGTGCGAAGTTTTTTCGCTATATAATTTCCAAGTGTCTGTATGAATTGTACGAATATAATTAATATAATGACTGTTACCAGCATGAGAGCATTATTAAATCTCTGATAACCATATGTAAGGGCTAAATCTCCAATTCCTCCGCCCCCAATCGTTCCGGCCATTGCCGTTGCTCCCAAAAGTCCTATGGTTCCTGTTGTTATTGCAAGCACAAGAGATGCCTTTGCCTCTGGAAGCAAGAAATATCGTATAATTTGAAACGTATTTGCTCCCATTGCCGATGCTGCTTCCAGAATGCCCGGCTTTACTTCCAAAAGAGAACTTTCAATCAATCTCGCGAGATAAGGTGCTACGTAAAAAACCAGTGGTACAATTGCAGCCTTTGTTCCTATACGGGTTCCCGTAATTATCTTCGTAAGCGGTGCAATAAAAACCAGCAGGATAACAAACGGTACTGATCTGACCATATTCACGATTCCATTTGTCAAAAAGTATACTATCTGATTGCTGCGGAGTCCTCCTTTTCGGGTAAGTACAAGAATCAGCCCTAACGGAATTCCAATCAGCGTTCCAAAAAACAAGGACCAGCCGAGCATATAAAATGTCTGTACTGCTGATTCAATCAATTTATCCGATGAAACATTCACTAAATTTTCAATCATGTGGAATCACCACCCTCTCTATTTCAACTTGACGGCTTCGTATGTATTGTTCTGTCTTTTGAACTTCCTCAGGGTCTCCCTGAAGCTGAAGAATCAAAATACTGAGAATAGTCCCTTGCAGTTCATTAACCGATGCAAATAAAATCGATGTTTCTATATCGAACCGCTTATTAATATCTGAAATCAACGATTGCTTCGCATTTTTTCCTAAAAATGTAAGTTTAATTACCGGAAAACGATAATCTAAATCTTTGAGCAGTATATCCGGTACCGAACTGTTTATTACGGTACTCACAAAGCTTTTTGTCATTTCTTCCACGGGCTTACTAAATACGGTAACAGTATCGCCCTGCTCACAGATTCTACCTTCTTTCATAACGGCAACTTTATTACATATTTTTTTAATTACATTCATTTCATGTGTAATCAAAAGAATGGTAATACCAAGCTCTCTGTTAATTTTCTGCAAAAGATGAAGGATAGATTCAGTCGTCTTCGGATCCAAAGCACTGGTCGCTTCGTCACAGAGCAGTATTTTCGGATTTGTAGCTAATGCTTTGGCAATTCCAATCCGCTGTTTCTGTCCTCCCGAAAGCTGAGAAACATAGGTGCTGCTCTTATTCTCTAATTCTACAAAAGACAACAGCTCCTTTACCCTGTTTTCTATATCCTCTTTCTTCATTTTTGACATAATCAGCGGAAGTGCAATATTCTGATACACCGTCTGAGATTCCAGAAGATTAAATTGCTGAAATACCATTCCAATTTCTTTTCTCAGACTGTTCAATTCTTTTTTTGATAATTGGGTAATATCTTTTCCTTCAATTTTAACACTTCCACTGTCCGGTTTTTCCAGTAAATTCACAAGCCGGATTAACGTGGATTTTCCTGCACCAGAATATCCAATTACACCAAAAATATCTCCTTTTTCTACACGGACAGACACATCCTGTAAGGCGTGTACCTCTCCCGATTTTGTATGAAATGTTTTATTTACATGCTCAATCTGTATCATTGGCTGCCGCCCCTTTCCAATAACTTCAACAATGCCTTTTCACCAAGAACACTTAAATATTCAGCTGCTAAAGACAGTGCTTCGGGATTTACCTGAAATTTAGGATGATGATTCGGATAAGTTTTTCCCGTTCCTACCTGAATAAATGCCCCTTTTACTAATTCCTGGTAAAATGCAAAATCTTCTCCACCAAGAGATGGTTTTCCAGGCTCTGCTTTCATTCCTGTCTCAGCAGCAATCTCTCTTGCAAATGCAATCCATTCCCCATCATTATCAACCGCCGGAGGTCCTGCAATCCAGTTCACTTCTGCTTCCATTTCATAAGCTCTTGCAATAGAATCTGTAATCTCTTTCACACGTTTTTCAAAAAACTCTCTGTCTGCTGCCGATGAAGTACGGACTGTTCCTTCCAAAAATGCATTTTCCGGTATCACATTCCATGTATTCCCCGCCGAAATATGTGTCACACTCAAAAGACCTGGCGAAAACGGATTCAGATTTCTGCTTACAATTGTCTGTAATGCTCCAATCAGTGCTGCTGCCGCCACAATAGGATCTTTTCCTTGATGAGGACTTGCCGCATGTGTTCCAAATCCTTTTAAAGTAATTTGAAAACGGTCTACTGCTGCCATCAGGCTTCCTTCCAAAAGCCCGAGAGTTCCCACCGGAAACTTCGATGAGCTGTGAATTCCAAAGATTGCACTTACATCGTTTAATACTCCGGATTCAACAATCTGCAGTGCTCCAAGAGAAGATTCTTCCGCTGGCTGGAAAATCAACTTTACTGTACCATGCAGTTCCTTCTCTCTCTTTTTTAAAAGAAGTCCTGTTCCATACAGTGTAGTAAGATGAAAATCATGACCGCAGGCATGCATCTTTCCCTCTTCCTTTGATTTCCATTCCAAAGAAGTTTCTTCTTGAACCGGAAGAGCATCAATATCACTTCTCAGTGCAATCGTCGGTCCCGGATGTGCTCCCCGAATGACTGCTACAAGTCCTGTTTTCAACGGTAAATCTAAAATCTCTATCGAATGTTCTTCCAACAGCTTTCTAATTCGTTCTGTTGTCTTATATTCTTCATAAGAAAGTTCGGGATGAGAATGGAACCATTGAAATTCATTCTCTAATTGTATCTGCAATTTTTCATTTTTCATGATATTTTTCTCCTTTATCAAAATATAAGCTCTTTAAAAGTAGTTCCCTACACAATAAAAGGATGCATGTATGCCATGCACCCTTTGTCTATACGTTTCACTGACTATCCGTATCAGGAGCTTTACATACACGAAAACAAACTCTATGCATCTGCATACAGCAACACATTACATTCATCATAATCTGATCCATTACTGCATTTAATGTTTTCATATGTATTCTCCTTTCCTTTAAATCTTCATTTCATATTTAACTTATCGCTTTAGTATGTATTATACACTATCACGATAAAATAAGGATGTCAATATCTTTTTTATTTTTTTAGATATATGACATCCTTACACTATTTACATAAACTTATCTGTTCTCAATACCGCCCACTTCTGCTCTCCATCATCTTCCAGATATACATTTGGAAAACTCTGAATATACTGTTTAAACTGGGAGTATCCATAGTCCCTGACCTTGAAATCTCCGAATTTATTTCTGATTTTATTTCCAAGAGTTCCAAGGCTAACCCCTTGTTTTCCGGCTATCTTGAGCTGATAAAGAATATATTCTTCGATTTGTTCCTTCTTACTCTTATCTTCATAAAGAGTAACGGATACTTTTGTACCATCCTGAATTAATTTTAATTTAGGAAATGTTTCTAGAAATTTAGATAAGAGGCTATATCCATATCTTCTGACATCAAAGTCCGGATATAACTTCACCAGACGACTTCCAACTTCCCCCAGTCCGGTTTCTTTATCATTATTCTGATTTTCCGTAATGATTTTTACCACAGCTTCTTCTATCTGCGTTTCTGTCACTGCTCCTGAAGATTCTTTCTTCTGCTCTTTACCTGATGTTAGATGTGCCGTATTTTTTTCCGGCTTCTCTAGTGTGCTATCTTCCAGTAAAAGCTCCAGCACTGTAAAAATATCGCACGCCTTTCGAAACGGAGGAGGTGTTTTATCCTCCCCCATTCCGATAACCGTTTTTCCGCTCTCACGCAGACGGATTGCCAGTTTCGTAAAATCACTGTCACTGCTAACCAGACAAAATCCTTCCAGTTTACCTGTGTACAGCATATCCATTGCATCAATAATCATGGCTGAATCTGTAGAATTTTTTCCTTGCGTATAACTGAACTGCTGAATTGGTGTAATCGAATTCTGAAGTAAAACTTCTTTCCAGCTTGAATTATGGGTACTGGTCCAGTCTCCATAAATTCTCTTATATGTTACATTTCCGTACTTAGACAACTCATCCAGTATCGGCTTAATATATTTTGCCGATACATTATCTGCATCTATCAGCAGCGCATATCGTTCTTCCATGTTTGATAAACCTCTCCCTCCATATTTTTCCATTCAAATATTCCATTTTCATAAATCATATAACTATGTGCGGAATTTTCTTTTGGAATGGACACTGAACCCGGATTCATATACATAATTTTCTCTTGTTTTTCATTTTCTTTCTGTATAATTTCTGTACACGCCGGAACATGAGTATGACCGTTCAACAGAATATCTCCATCTTTCAGCATTGGAAGATTTTTCGGATTCCATACATGTCCATGTGTTGCATAAATCGTCTGTCCATCCAAATACAACAAACTGTAATCTGACAATATGGGAAACTCCAACACCATTTGATCGACTTCTGTATCACAGTTTCCTCTGACACAAAGCACCTCTTTCTTTATGGCATTGAGCATTCCAATTACTTCTTTCGGCGTATACCCCTCCGGCAAATCATTTCTTGGTCCATGGTACAGGATATCTCCCAAAATCAAAAGCCTGTCCGCACCTTCCCTCTTATACGCTTCCAGCATCTGACTGCAGTAAAATGCAGACCCATGGATATCTGATGCAATCATCAATTTCATAAACTTTCCTCCTCTCCCTGAAGCTGTTCAAACTCCTCACGTTCAAATTCCTGAATAGAAATGTGTTTTTTATTTGGATTTGCATATACAAAAGTCTTATCTACATTTTCCAGATAGTTTTGGATTTTATCATTTGTGGCACTGATAATCGCCTGGAATCCCAGCCCTCTTATCAGAGAAATACAGCTTGCAACTTTCTCCGCATCCATCTTAGAGAACGCTTCATCCAGAATTACAAGACGCAGTGTCGCAGGTCTTCTGATTTTTGGTGACTGGTTAATCCGGTAAATCTGGGCAAAACTTGCAAGCAAAGCAATGTAAAGCGGGTTCTGCCCCTCACCGCCGGAATTCTTGGAAATCATTTTACTCAGACCAATCTTCATATCCTGTTCTCCATGTACAATCTGCTGCATATCAAATGATAAATAGGTTCGGTAATCTGCATACTTATCCATATTCTTCTTTGCCTCTTCCAGCTCCTCACGTGTTGCATTCTCCGGTGGAATGAAAATATTAATCAGCTCATTCATCATATCGCCATACTCTTCTTCATGTTCCATGGTAAATAAATCCAGCTGATTATCCATATTTCCGCTAAGCTGGGATGGATTGATACTCAATGAATCATCCATAAACATTCGGTAGAACCGTCCATCCGGTCCTTTATTTTTTGTAATTACAAACTGATACTTATCTTTTCCAAAATTCAGCCTGCTGATAATTCGATTCAGTTCATCCTTTTTCTGATAAGCCTCTTGAATTGCATATCGTATCTTATAGATAAAGTCTTCTTTGAAATGCTCTACTGCGTATCTTGCCTGTTCTTTTGCCTCTTCTCTGTACTGCTCCAGATTATCACATTCCAGACTGTCAAGAAGTTTATCATAAGGGTCATTCTCTCGCATTGTTGTTGAAAATGTCCGGTTCGGATATTTCCGGATATAACTATTGCGGCACTCCACAACATCATGATAAGACTTTTCCATTTTTTCTTCCAATGGCTGTCTGTCTTTTATCCGCTGCCGCATCAAATAATCATAATTTCTTGTCTGTCTGCTTTCCAGATAACTCTGAAACTCTGCTTCATACTCTGGTATTTGATTCTTAGGACTGCTTTTGAACTCTTTTTCTTTTTGAATCAGAAGTTCATTCATTTCTAAACAACTTGCCTGAAATCTTCTTTGGTCTTCCTGATTCTTCCAGATGATTTCCTGTACTTTCTGAATCTGCTGCTTCTTCTCTTCCTGACATTTCTGAATTTCCAGCTTCTTCTCTTCCCATACGCAAACAGATTCTTCCCGCAGCTTTCTCATTTTTTCTATAAGCTCACTTTTCAGAACTTCCTTTTCCGGTATCTGATTCAAATCTGAAAGCCATTCTTTATAATCCTCTACTGGTTGAGACAATGACTCTAACTGAGAGATTTGTCGAATCTCTTCCAATGTTTCCTGCAATGGAATTCTCTCTTCCTGAAGCTGCTGACATCTTTCTTCCAGACGCCGGATTCTCTGACGCATACTTGTTTCTCCAATATATGCTTTTCTCGTATAGTTTTCCGGATTAATATGCTGAAAACGGAAACTTTGATACAGCATACAATCTGCAGTAATTCCTATTTTATGCTGACGCAGCTCATCAATCGATTCACATTTCATTACATTGCCGAGGAAAAAGTCTATGTATGACCGGACATATGGTTCTTTTACAATTATTTCTTCTGCAAGGGATCCCGTTTTTGCCTTCCATTCTTCCTCCTGTACCTTTTCCGTATCCAAAATTGCCGCACGGAAGAATTTTTTCTTATCCATTTCCTGATAAATTTCTATTGCGGTTTTTGCATATTTCGGCTCTACGACAAGAAGCAGCTTATTATTTCCCAGATATCCTTCCACCGCATTGTGCCAATTTTCATCCTTTACATCCAGCAAATCTGCCAGAATCTGCACATTTACAAACTTACCACATCTTTCATGCAGACGATTTCTAAGTTCGTATCTGGCTTCTTCCAGCTCTCTCGGATATGCTTTACGTCCCTGTTTTAATTCTTTTAACTCTTCTTTCGCATTTTTTTCTTCTTTTTTTACTGCACGGAGTCTGGAATCTGTATCCTGACGCTCTTCTTCAATTTCTTCCCGAATCTGAGCCAGGCTTTCTTTCAGACGTTCCAGCTCCTCTTCTGATATTTTACATTCCAGAAAATGCCCGATATCCCATAACGTTTGATTCGGTGTGATATCTTTCTTCTTCCACTCTTTCAGACCATCTGCAGTTTTTTCCCATCTTATCTTACTATTTTCAAGACGCTTCAAAACTCCATTCAGATTTTCTAAATCTTTTTCCATTGCAGAATAACCGCTGTCAGCAATCTGTAAAATCACTTCTTCATATTCCTTCTGAAGTTCTGATTGCTCCGTTTCCAACTGTTTTTCTCGGATTTGCTGTTTATCAAGCTCATTCTTTGATTCTTCCATACGGTCTGTCAGTTCCCGGATTCTCCCCTGTATATGGAGCATTTCCAGTTTCTTAATCTGATAATCACATGCACTGACAGCTTCCTGCTTCTGCACATACTCCTGATAGTTCTTCCGGATTTCCTGAAGAAAACGGATTTCTTCCAATGTTTCTTCAATCTTTCCGCGCATCCGTCCATACTGCATCACGCTTTCCTGAAGGTCTTCAATATGAATATCCTGTTCCATACAAATATATTCTTTTACAAAGTCTTCCAGTTTGATATTCATGCGGAATGGGATGGCACGTTTGAACAGTTTTGGAAATTTCTCCATATCCAAACCGCCCAGATAAATATCATAAAGCTGCCTGCGGAATCTTTCATTGCTCGGACCACAATAATATCCTTCCGACGGAAATATTCTCTGAAGGTATTCTTTCATCTCAGAAGTGGAAAGACAACGTCTGTCTGCACGATATTGGTTTTCTAAAAGTCCTCCCGTGTGCCAGAAAAATAATCTGCTGATTTCATTAGTCGCTGTATCCACATCAAATACGACACCTACACACTGCTTCTCTTTTGTATCTGTCTGCTCTAATTCTAATACGATGGTACTTGAAAAGTTCTGGTTCCTCAAATACTGGTACTCATTATTTTCCCCAATATTCACCATTCCCCGCAAATATTCAATCAAAGAACGGTCAGAATCGTCGGCCGCTGCCTTATTAAAAAATCCTCTTCCATCTGTATTTGCATAAAGGACAATCTGAAGCGCATCGATTACTGTAGATTTTCCACTTCCGGAATGCCCTGTAAAAAAGTTAATCGCCTGATTGAGCGTCAATATTCTTCTATCTATGTAATGCCAGTTATTCAGGCATATCTTCGAGAGTGCCTTGAACGGCTGTTTCTTCTCCAATGTACTCCTCCTCACTGAATGTATTCAATAGTTCTCTAATATCATCTCCCAGCAGTACTGCATTAATGCATGGATAAATGATAAGCCTGCTGTTCTCGTCCATTTCCTCCAAAACATCCATTGGCTCGATAATCTGATATTTTTTTAAAAGAGAAATAGTCCGCCTCATTTCTGTAGGCGAAGGAAGCCCGCTCAGGACATGAAACTCTCCTGCCTTCCCGTTTAACATTCCCAGAGTCGTCACAATATGGCTGCTGGATGAGACAGCTGCCATCTGTTCATCATAAATCAGCTTTAAAATCAATAAATAAATCGTCGCAAGCCTGGAAAGTTTTTCTCCCCATACATGTTCTCCTTGAATATAAATCACACCCATATGGATATTTTCATTCAATGTGATTCCTGCGATTCTAAAATATTCTTTCAAAAATTCAATATGTCTGCTGCATACCCGATATTCTCTGACCGGGGTCATTCTTCCCGATTTCTTATCAAATTTCCGCTCTAACAGAAAAGTATGACGATACAGGCTTTGTATTACATTTTTTAAATCATCCTGTTCTTCTTCCATAAGATTTGCATAGTACTCTATCATCAAAGTCTCCTCCGTACAAATTTAAGCCCCGGATATTTATATTTCCCATTCTCAATTATTTCAGGCTCTTCTTCCAATATCTGATATTTGCTATTTCTTCTTGTGCTGTAATCATAAGCAAGTATCAGTTTTTCAAAATCGGCCTCTTCGGCAATATTCAGACTGCCTGCATCCATAATTTCATTTTCCATATGAGTTTCAATGAAATCCTCTATCTCCTGTCTGCTGTACCTCATTTGAATGCGATTCAGCTTCAGCACGTCTTCTCTTGCCAAATCTTCTATCTCTTCATCCAATCCCATCTGACTGATAAAATCCGTTTTTGGCTTTCTTTTTTTATAAAGTGATTTTTCAGAAAAAATTTCTAAAAGAGACAGGTTCATTCTCTTTCCTGTTTCTTTTATGATTTGGTCCGGATTTTCTTCTGCCGATATTTTATTAAGAAGCTGAACCACCAGCCCCTTTGTGTCTGTTTCACCGCTCAAGAGATAATTCATCCTGGTCACAGTTGCTCTTACATATTTTGAATGTTCCTTATCCATATTCGTAATCCGATGCTCAATATCATCAAATCCACGCTCAATCAAATCCAAGAGCTCTATGACATCCTCCTTAGTATCTCCTGCTGCCTTCGCACGTTCACGAATTGTCTCAATCCATTCTTCATTCTCCCTCATGTCGCTGAGACATTTTTTAATATCCATTTTATAGATATAAAAATTATCCGAAGTCTTCAGAATATGGTATTTCTTTTTCACAATTTCTTCCACATATCCATCCAGATGTTCTTTCAGCAAATCTCCATAAGAGTCCTGATTCAACAGCCGTTCAAAAAATTTATCCATATTGTGAAGCATATCCTGCAATGCTTTGTTCAATCGCCTTGTATTAATCAGAGCCGTCCTCAGCATATTCAGATTAACACGGGAGTCATTCTGAAATGAAAACAGTGTTGCATAAACATTCTGAATATAAATCTCCGTTTCTTCCATTTCTTCTGAAGTCAGCCGCTCAAATGCCTCGATAAAAATTGCCGCATAATCCGGGATTACAATATTTGTCGTCATTGTTCCAAAGTCTTCAATTTTTTTCAGCCATCCGCTTTTTAACAGCCATTTCAGGATTCTGGCCGCCGTGGTATCCAGAATGTCAAAATCTGTTTCATTTTCTTCCCGATGAAGCTGAATTTTTTTTCGAGCGTTCATATCACTTAGAATTTGAACACAAAGTTCCTGTGTCAAAAAGTAATTACTGTACTGATATTCTTCATTAATCCGTAACAGTGTTTCCATATAAATTTCCCGATTCACTGAACGGAACAGACTCCAGAATGAATCTGGTATTTCATAACGTAACTGCATAGTATTCTCCGTATTTTTGTTGATTACCGGGATATTATAACACGGATTATGGGATTAGAGCCACACCCTTGAAGTATTCTCTTTTATCCGATAGACTGTTATTAAAATAAAAATATGAAAGAGGGGTTCTTATGGATTTTAAATCAGCTAAACATGTTTTCAACGAATATTTAAAAGATTATGACTGTCAAAATGATAAAATTCGTCTTAAAATCGTACATACTTACGGTGTTGTGAAACAAAGCACCGATATTTCTCACCGTATGGGCTTATCTGAAATTGATGTAGAACTTGCCAGAATCATTGCACTGCTTCACGATATTGGAAGATTTGAACAGATAAAACGATTCAACAGTTTTCTGCCTGATACCATGGACCATGCCGCCTACGGTGTACAACTTCTTTTTGAAGAAAATTTTATCCGTAACTTTCTTCCTGAATCCGACTATGATGAAATTATCCGAACAGCAATTGCAAAACATAGTGATTATAAACTAGAAGGAATCTCAGATTCCCATATACTTCTACATGCAAAACTCATACGAGATGCGGATAAGCTGGATAACTGCAGAGTAAAACTGGAAGATAATATAGAAACCTTTATGGACGTCTCTGGCGAGGAACCTGGTGCAACTGCAATTTCCCCTAAAGTTGCTGAATCTATTTTACACGGGAAGTGTATTCTTTCTTCCGATAGAATCACGCCTATGGATTACTGGGTTTCCTATATCGCATATTTTTATGATATTAATTTTCGGGAAAGCCTGGATATTATTGAAGAGGAAAACTATGTATCACGAATTATAAGAAAAATCCCATATACTCACCCTGAAACAAGAGAATTAATGAAACGTATTGAAGATAATTTAATACAATATGTATGCTCAGCTAAAAAATAGAAATTACTGCCGCAAGAATAACAAGCAATCTCATAAATTACGGCTGGTGAGGATAAAATTCCTATGTCCTAACCAGCCGTTTTTATCTCTTAGTATAATTCTTTTATCCAGACACTCATCTCGCCAATTCCCCGATTATTCCAACAGAAATACGGAACTGCCGTTATCTCAACTTCTTCTTTTTCTGGTATGCAGGTACTATATAGACCTCCTGTCCAGCTATCCTGTGTAATTTTTACACCTTTTGCTTTTAATACAACCGAACCTGCAATTCCTCCCTGTTCTTCTGTCAGACCTCTTTTGGTATCCAGGAATATGGAAGACAGATTGCTTCCATTATCCACCTCTTCCAGACAATATATGAGCGGTCCTCTTACAATCGCAACCTTGCCCACATCCGCACGCACTCTTGGATTTGCTCTCACAAATATCGGATTTGCGTTAAATTTAATCTCATAGCTGCTATCCCCATCTGCAGAAAGACACGCATACCCCTTATCAATCTCTATTTCTACCTCTTCTTCCCCTCTCAAAACCATAAAGTTTTCAGCATATTCAGGAACACGCACATGGATATTCATGGTCTTTCCCACGTTATTCTCTACATTGAGATATATTCTATTTTCCCACGGGAATCGCGTCTCCATGTGAATCCTCATCTTTTGACCATCATATTCAATTTCTGTATCACTTGAAACGAATAGATTAATGAATAAAATTTTTTGTTCTTTATCCCATCCATAAATATACTGTCCCAAAGAAGCCAGTGTCCTTGCTATATTCGGAGGACAACATGCTACACCAAACCATTTTTGCCTGGTTGGTTTCACATGCTCTTTCGATGTCCGATTAATACAGGCGTCGGGCCACACCTCCAGCGGATTCACATAGAAAAAGCTTTTTCCATCCAATGCAATTCCTGCCAGAACAGTATTATAGAGTGCCCGCTCTACTACATCTATATAAGAGGCATCT
>CASERA010000187.1 GCA_949290175.1 uncultured Ruminococcus sp. | reverse complement strand
CTGATGCTTCCTTTTCTTTTAATAATTTTGCATTTTTCACAAATTGGTTTTACTGATGATCTAACCTTCATGTCAAATCCTCCTTCCATCCTTTGCTAAAGCCTTACGTTCCTACTATTTTTGGACACACCTATCCAAAAACAGCCATTTCATAGTATAGCACTCTTTCTTTAACAAAGTCAATACTTTTTTACTTATCTCTCCAAACAATTCTACCTTTGCTCAGGTCATATGGAGACATCTCCAATGTCACTTTGTCACCTGGTAAAATCTTAATAAAATTCATACGCAGTTTTCCGCTGATATGAGCCAATACAATATGGCCATTCTCCAATTCAACCTTAAACATTGCATTTGGCAGTTTTTCAACTACGACTCCTTCGATTTCGATTACGTCAGCTTTTGACATATTTAATCCTCCCGCGCTTTTGACGCTCTACCTCTTCCTCCTCCAATAGATTTGGAATATTTGCTTATTATCTTTCTGATTACTTCATCATCTGTTACAGAAGCGCTGCGTACTGCCTTAATCGGCTGCACATGCTTCCGATTTTTCTTTTTCATCCGGCAGACGCTTCTTAACATACCATCTGCCAGATATACATATTCATCATTGACACAAATTATGACGTATATACAATTTTTGTCATGTCCCGCTTTTGATTTTGCGAGCATTCCCGGTTCTAAATGCATCATTTATTCTCCCAGGACTTCCACAATCGCTGCAAATACATCATTAATATCTATTGTTCCGTCTATATCTTTGAGAACACCGGACTTTGCATAATAATCAATCAGCGGTTGTGTCTGCTCATGATACACACCGAGACGTTTCTGTACTGTCTCCGGTTTGTCATCATCCCTTAAAATAAGTCCGCCGCCGCATTTATCACAGATACCCTCTTTTTCTGTTGGTGCATATGCAATGTGGTATGTTGCCCCACAATCTACACAAGCCCTGCGTCCTGACATCCGGTGTACAATGTTCTCATCCGGAACTTCCACATTAATTGCATAATCCACTTTCTGACCAAGCTCTGCAAGTGCTTTGTCCAACGCCTCTGCCTGAGGAATTGTCCTTGGAAATCCATCCAGAACATATCCATCTGCACAATCTTCCTGATTCACCCTATCCACAACCAGATCCACAACCAGTTCATCCGGAACAAGAAGTCCCTGGTCCATGTAGGTTTTTGCTTTCTGTCCAAGTTCTGTGCCGTTCTTAATATTGGCTCTGAAAATATCACCCGTAGAAATATGCGGAATCCCATATTTCTCTGCAATTTTTTTTGCCTGTGTTCCTTTTCCTGCTCCCGGAGCTCCCAACATAATAATCTTCATAATCGCATACCTCCATGCCGCAATCTATTCAGATAGCTCTATCTATCTTCCATCTGTTTTCCGCTGATACATCCATATAGCACATTAACCCGCTGCATTCCCCTCCGAAAAAGGCAGAATACAACGAGCTAAGTCAATTCAATTAGTATCCAAGAAAACTGCTCTTGCTTGACGCTCCCTTACTGCTCAGAAAACCGGAGTAGTTACGGACAAGCATCTGTGCTTCAATCTTCTTGATTGTCTCAAGTACAACACCTACGATAATAATCAGAGATGTTCCTCCAAAAGAAACATTGGCTCCAAACACACCGTTGAAGAAATACGGAATTACCTGTACGATAACCAGTCCGCAGGCACCGATGAACACGATTCTGTTCAGGATTGTCTGAAGATATTCTACCGTAGGTTTTCCAGGACGAATTCCCGGAATAAAACCACCGCTCTTCTTCATGTTATTTGCAATTTCCAACGGGTTAAATGTGATTGACGTATAGAAATATGCAAAAAAGATTGTAAGTACGATATAAACAAGAAGTCCAATTGAATATACTAAATTATCAGGATTACACCAGTTATTGGAATTCATAGCCCGAAGAATCTGGCTTCCAATCCCATCTCCACTTCCTTTTCCCAAAAAGGATGCAATCACAATTGGGAACTGCATCAAAGAAGATGCAAAGATAACCGGGATAACTCCTGAAGTATTTACTTTTAATGGAATATGTGTAGACTGACCACCATATGTCCTTCTTCCCTGTACTTTCTGAGAGTACTGAACAGCAATTCTTCTTTCTCCACCCTGAAGAATAACAACAAAAACTGTTACCGCTAACAGAATTGCAAAAATAATGATTGCTGCCAGACCGCCTTTAGCCAGAGTTTTGCCTTTTACAAACTGTGAATACAATGTAACGAAATCATGCGGGATACGGGACAGAATATTAATCAGCAAAACGATTGAAATTCCATTTCCCACACCTTTTTCAGTGATACGCTCACCAATCCACATCAAAAATGCAGAGCCGGCTGTCAGTGTACAAACAACAATTGCCGCATTTACAAAGTTATATTCAACCAGCAATCCCTGGCGTCCAAATCCTACAGCCATCGCCGTAGACTCAACTAATGCAAGTGCTACTGTCACATAACGTGTAATTGCAGCAATCTTCTTTCTGCCTTCTTCTCCTTCTTTCTGCATCTCTTCCAGTTTTGGAATTGCAATCGTGAGAAGCTGCATAATGATAGAAGATGTGATGTACGGTGTAATGCTCAATGCAAACACCGACATCTGAGTAAAGGAACCGCCGGTAAATGCATCAAAAAAATTGAATGCATCACCGGACTGGTTCGCGAAAAAATTCTGAATATAGGTTGGATCAACACCTGGTGTAGGAAGCTGAGAGCCAAGCCTTACAACGATCAGCATTAAAAATGTATAGAAGAGTCTCTTTCTAATATCTTCTATTTGAAATGCTCTTCGTACTGTTCGTAGCATTAGATCACCTCTGCTTTTCCACCAATGGCCTCAATTTTTTCAACTGCAGCTGCACTAAATGCATTTGCCTGAACATTGAGTTTCTTAGTTAACTCTCCATTTCCAAGAATTTTAACACCATCTCTAGGGTTTTTCACGATACCGCACTCTATTAATGTTTCAACAGAAACTGTTGCGCCATCTTCAAATCTTTCTAATGCACTTAAGTTAATACCAACGATATCTTTAGAGTTTCTGCATTTGAAACCTCTCTTTGGTATTCTTCTGTATAAAGGCATCTGACCACCTTCAAAGCCTGGTCTTGTAGCTCCGGAACGAGCTTTCTGTCCTTTATGACCCTTACCAGCTGTCTTACCATTTCCAGAACCGTGTCCACGGCCTCTTCTGAAATTATCACTGTGCTTAGAACCATCTGCTGGTCTTAAGTTTGATAAGTCCATGATACTACCTCCTTATCGTCTGAAATTTACGCTTCTTCTTCAACTTTAACTAAATGTCTAACCTGCTGTACCATACCTCTGGTAGCTGCATTATCTGGTAATACGACTGTTTTGTTCACTTTTTTTAATCCAAGTGCTTCTACAGTTTTTCTATGCTTTGGTACGGCACCGATTGTAGACTTAACTAATGTAACTTTTAAATTTGCCATTTTCATTTACCTCCTAGCCTACGATCTCTTCTACTGATTTGCCGCGAAGTTTTGCTACTTCTTCCGGAGTCTTAACATCTTTCAGACCTGCAAGTGTTGCAAGTACGACATTCTGTTTGTTGTTAGATCCCAAAGATTTTGTACGGATATTTTTGATTCCAGCTAACTCAATTACCGCACGTGCCGGACCTCCGGCGATAACTCCAGTACCGTCTGGAGCTTTCTTCAGCAATACAGAAGCGCTGCCGAATTTTCCGATAACATCATGTGTAATGCTGTCGTTTTCATCTAATGCAACTGAAATCAGATTCTTTGCTGCATCCTCTTTTCCTTTACGGATTGCTTCTGGAATTTCAGTAGCTTTTCCTAAACCTGCACCAACATGGCCTTTTCCATCGCCAACAACTACTAAAGCTGTGAATCTGAAGTTACGACCACCTTTAACAACTTTGGTAACACGTTTGATTGATACCACTTTTTCTGTTAATTCTAATTGACTAGCATCAATACGTTCTTGT
>CASERA010000186.1 GCA_949290175.1 uncultured Ruminococcus sp. | reverse complement strand
TTGGATGTAGGTCACCATGATATTTTAAAACAGTTCTAAGTACAGGAGCAATATACCTTATCAGAGGTACTGCTCCTGTTCTATTATATCGTATCAACATTGCCAAATATATAATTCAAAATATTTTTCTCAATTATTTCATTCGTCTAGCCAACTGAAACATCTCTCTTACGCCTGTTTCTTCCGGGCATCTGACTTTCTGATTCTCCAGCGATCTTACTGACAGTCTCCGGTGCAGTCTCAAAGATCTGCATTAACCGCATTGCAGTATAATCCCAGTCCTCCGGTAATGACAGCATCAAAGATAAAAGCACTTTTGCTTTCAGCGATAATTCCTTATTGCGCAGATGATGATTACTCATAACCGTGAAATTCTCTGTCTTCTCTACCCTGAATACAGTCATGTAGTCTCCCTCCCTTCTCTTCAACATAAAATTAAAAAAGCCGACAGTAAAAATAAAATTTACCATCGGGCAACACAACCGGAACCCATCCAGCAACGCAATTCCGGTTCAATTATTCGGCTAACACTCATCCATTTGCTTTTTTAACAAGCGGTTTATCCTGCCTCTTTAGGAGCAATTATCAAAAAGCAAAAACCCGCAAATACATGATTTACGGGTTTCCTAAACTCCCCGAGTTGGGCTCGAACCAACGACCCTTCGGTTAACAGCCGAATGCTCTACCACTGAGCTATCGAGGAATACTATAAAATTGACCTGGTAAATCTACCAGACTAATGGAGAATACGAGATTCGAACTCGTGACCTCCTGCTTGCAAGGCAGGCGCTCTCCCAACTGAGCTAATCCCCCATTTAAGCTGTCCGGTTTTCCCGACAGCTCTTATAAAATATCATATTAATTATTATTTGTCAATAGGTTTTTCCCAATTTCTCATACTTTAGGTTTTTCCCAATTTCTCATACTTTATCAAAAAGCTAAAAGCTTCGTGAGAAGGATATCCTTTTCATACAAGAATGTCAGAATACTGCTTTTATCAATCATTTCAAAACATGCCTGTCCTACTCCCGTAGAATACACGACTGTTAAAATCAGAAAACCAATCCATACTATAAGGAGCGCTGCCGCTGCACCAGCCACTGCACCGCCCAGATGATTCAAGGTTCCCAGCACCGGGAGTTCCCCAAGCAAATCTACCGCTGCCATCAATGCCTTAACCAGAATCATAACCAGAACAAATGTAACCAAAAATGCAAGCAAATTTACAACCATTCTGGATATATATGAAGCAACATACTCAGGAAATGATTTTACATTCAACTCCTGATAAATTGCGCTATTATTATTCTCAAGAAGTGTATTTTTCAAGAATTCCGGAAGAATGGAGTTTTCAATCTCTTTAATTTGAGTATCTTTCGGAATGTCACCAATCACGTCTAAAATCTCCTGTGCACTGATTCCAAGCCTGTCCCAATCCAGATTATTAATATCCGCCAGCTGATCTTCATTTAAATTGGCAAGCGGTGTATCACTTAAATCCATTCCTTTCAGAGCATCCACCGAAATCTCCGGCATGAACACTTCAATACATTTTTCTTCAATCATCTCATCTATGGGGGTCCATTTTATCAATGCATCTCCTACATAAGGAGATAAAAATGTAACCAATACAATCGTCAAAATTGTGGAAAGAAGAGAAATTCCTATCCTCAGCAATCCTCTGATATATCCTACTGCAATTCCTACAAGAAAAATGACTCCCACTATAATTAATAACCAATTATCCATATCTTCTCCTACTTTGTCAGGTAAACAGTCCTTAATCCGTCAGAGCTTACGATGAGATATCTATTGATACCTGCTGTCGGAATTACTTCCAGAGCTTCTGTCTGCCAATCGCCTCTGAATCTCTGAACTCCCTCTTTGCTGATAATACATCCCTTTGTACCATCAAACATGATAATCTCATCTCCGACCATTTTCACATGACTGTATTCTCCCGTAATTGCACGGTTCATGATTTGCTTTCCGGATTTATCATAAAGCCGTACTTCATAACCAGACTTATCCTGATTCACCAGTATAAATCCGATATACTTATCTGTATGAAATTCACTGCGAATTTCCTGATTCAGCTGAACTACCTTCTTCTGCTTTGGAATTTCAGCCCCTTCATAAATGGCAAATGCCCCGTCTCCAACCGCTACGGATGTGGACGCGTCCATAAAAAACACATCCGGAATGATGGATTTGTTAAACTCTTCCATACTAACTTGATTATCAGTATGTTTCTGTCCCGTCTCCCCAAAGTTGTAATATGCAACTCTGGATTTCAATACTCCGTCTTTTGTCGAAAGATACGCAACTGCCAGCAATGTTCCATCCTGTGACATATCAATTGCCACCGGATATCCCGTATTATTTAAATTCACCTGATGTTCCACCAAAATGTTTCCTGTGGCATCATAAGAAACAATTTGCGGCGTTGACTCATTCTTCAATACTGCGCTTACAATTCCCTGATTTGATACAGTTACTTTCTCTATCGGAAGTGTTGTCTCTATTTCTCCTTTCAGCCCCTCTTCCGTGAAAACTAAAATGGCATTTCCTCCGTTGTCTGCAACAACAAATGCCTCATTATTCACATCAATAATTGGATTCTGTATCTGGCATGGCTGAATCCAGATTTCCTCATTCTTTTTATTCAAAAATACAACTCCATCCCTGCTGTAACGCACAATTCCATTTGCAAATACTGCATAACTATTGCTGTCAGAAGTGCTTCTCTCATAAGACGCCGCAATATTCACATCTGTATAAGACTGATTTTTAATCAGAAGATATGTTCCGCCTATTATCATTGCTGCCAAAACAATGACCGTAAACCATCTTCCTGCCACACTTAGCCGATGCTGTCTCATTTTCTTTTTCACTGCCCGCAAATCCAGCGGTGGTACGAGCTTTAGCTGGGTTTTTCTCTTTTGCTTCATATCCTTCCCCTTATTGCTTTTGTTTCGTCTTATCATCCGATTATAGCATCATTTTATGGTAATAGCAATTTCTGTCCTACATAAATCAAATTTCCATCCTTAATGCCATTCATTTTACAAATTGCCTCTACATGGGAAATATCTCCATACGCTTTCCGACTGATAATTGCCAGTGTATCTCCCTCCTCAACTAAATAAATTCCGTCATTATCCAGTGCGGCATCCCCTTGTCCCTGTTCCTCTTCCGTTGTTTCAGTGCTCAGAATTTCCCCGGTATCGGAAGCTTGTCCATCCTTCTGACCGGTATCCGTATCCTCTTGTGCGGCTCCCGAATCCACCTGTCCTGTATCCTGATTGACTGTCCCGGTATTGGAAGCTATTTCTCCAGTATCACCCTGAACCACCGTCACTTCACCACTTGTTGCCTTAGCCTGTACCGATTTTCCTCCTTCAGATATCGAATCCGTGAGATGATTCAAAGTATTCTGAACAGACCGCATTTTATCGAAATTATTTAAAGTCGTCACACCCATAACCATGACTACAAGAACAAGAAGAGCACTTGCAGCATACATCAGGCGATTGGTTTTCTTTTGACGTCCCCTGACCTCCCGGCCGCGTACCATAGTTCGAAAGTCCTTTGCAGCTCTGTCTTCAACAGTTTCCGAGGGAGACACCCCATTTTTTCTTCTTGATGCAATCATATAGTTCTGCATACACGGATTCTTCTCATAGTATGTATAGTGCCCGCCAATTTCCAGCAAATCATTTAGTTTATGCACAAAATAGGCTTCCTCTTTTTCAACTGCCTCCTTGATAACAAAAACAGTATTCTGCTTCGGAAATGATTTCTTATGCAGCTTTACGATATTTCGTTCTGCACTCAATGCTATACCCGGCTGCGCAACAAACCAGCCCAGCATCTCTCCGTCTTCAAAATACTGTTTACAATCCTCATATGCATTTTTCCATGTTTCATCATCAATTATGTACTCATTACCATCCAGTTTCAATTCATGCATCTGAATGGCACCATATATGTACACATACTCTTCATCATCACTTTTTTGTATATCTCCTACAAGAAACGCCCCAATTGGACCTTCTTTTGCCTTATCGCACATCTGCAGAAGAAACGTATCCACATAATCTTCTACATAAATTTTCGGACTATCGCTTACATTCCCAATCTGACGAACATTTTTTGGAATTTCTCTTCCCATGACACTCAACCTCCTGATAGAAATTATTATTTTTCCCGGATTTCTTGTCTTTTTTCCCGGTTCTCTAAGAGGATAGCACACGAAAAAGGCCGATTTTATCAGTTGCTGTCAGGTAAGTTCGACAAAAATCAATGGTATGCCAGCTTCGTTATTTTCTTTTTCCTGTTTCACATGCACCACAGTATTTATCTGTGATTGTTGTAATCCACCCCTCTTTTGTATGAGGAATACTAAATAAAGTCAACGGCCACATATGACATCGAATCACATCTTTTTCCACAGAATTCAGATGAAACAAATTTTCTGCGTGGTTCAGTGCCGTTTTAGGGTGAGTCACGCCGTGGAAATGTTTCCCTGTTTCCTTCGCATGTGTATGCCAGTCATACAGAAACAAATCATGAAGCATTCCTCCTCTTGCGGCTGACCTTGCATCCAGCTGAAAGAATCTGCACCAGATATAATTATAATATGCCACATGAAGGCAGTGCTGATAACAGTTCGTACTCCCATGATGCGGATATAACTTCATACGAAGAACCACAGGGTGCTTTGCTAGATCCTGAATACATTCATAAAAATCTTTATCCCAGGCCTGTTTCCTCTCCTGGAAGGTCTTCTGGTATTTTTTTCTATACTTATATTGTAAATGTTTGATTTTATTCTGAAAGCATTTCATACAGTCACTCCTTTTTCTAATTATACCATTCTTTTTCTTATGTTCCTATCCTCGTTTTTTAATATTTTGAATTTTTCTAACCCAATTTATACAGATAGGAATAGGGGAATCTTACAAAATAAAATCTAAACATCAAAAAATAAATCCCCTTAAACAGTTTTATGCCGTTTAAAGGGATTTATTAATTTTATTATTTTACAAATGCTTTAATTTTTTCATAGATACTGTCTGTATCCAGTCCATATTTTGCAAGCAGTTCAACAGCTGGTCCTGATTCTCCATAAGTATCATTCACACCAATTTTCATAACCTGTGTCGGAGCTTTTTCTGAAAGTACATCACATACTGCACTTCCCAGACCGCCGATTACTGAATGTTCCTCAACTGTAACGACTTTTCCTGTCTCTTTTGCAGCTGATACAACCAGTTCTTCATCCAGAGGCTTAATTGTATGAATGTTGATAACCTTCGCATCAATTCCATCTGCTGCCAGTTTTTCTGCAGCTTCCAGACAATTTGAAACCGGAAGTCCTGTTGCAATAATTGTCAGGTCTTTTCCTTCTCTTAATACAACACCTTTTCCAAGTTCAAATTTGTAATCCGGCTTATCATTGATAACCGGAACTGCCAAACGCCCGAAACGCATATATACAGGACCCTGATGCTCATAAGCGGCACGTACTGCTGCCTTTGCTTCCACATCATCGGATGGATTAATCACTACCATACCCGGAATTGTTCTCATCAGAGCGATATCTTCATTACACTGATGAGTTGCGCCATCTTCTCCTACTGAAATTCCAGCATGTGTTGCACCGATTTTAACATTCAGATGAGGATATCCAATGGAGTTTCTAATCTGCTCAAATGCACGCCCTGCCGCAAACATTGCAAAAGAGCTCGCAAACGGAACTTTTCCTGCTGCTGCCAGTCCTGCCGCAACTCCCATCATATTACACTCTGCAATACCGCAGTCTATAAATCTGTCTGCATGAGCTTTTTTAAACACACCTGTTTTTGTTGCTGCTGCAAGGTCTGCATCCAGTACAACAACATCTTCATGCTCTGTTCCAAGTTGGGCTAAAGCATTACCGTAACTATCTCTTGTTGCAATTTTCTTTACTTCTGACATAATGCTTCACCTACTTTCTCTAAATCTGCCATAGCAACTGCGTATTCTTCGTCATTTGGAGCTTTTCCGTGCCAGCCAACTGCGTTCTCCATAAAGGATACTCCTTTACCTTTTACAGTTTTTGCAATGATTGCTGTCGGACGTCCTTTTACTGTTTTTGCCTCTTTGAATGCTGCATCAATCTGATCAAAGTCATTTCCATCAATATTGATAACATGGAAATTAAATGCTTCAAATTTTTTGTCAATCGGATATGGTGAGTTAACTTCATCTATGGCACCATCAATCTGAAGATTATTGTTATCTACGATTACAACCAGATTATCCAGTTTTTGATGAGCTGCCAGCATCGCCGCTTCCCATACCTGGCCTTCCTGAATTTCTCCATCACCAAGTAATGTATATACTCTGTAATCCGCCTGGTCCAGCTTACCCGCAACTGCCATTCCAACTGCTGCAGAAATACCCTGTCCCAGAGAACCGGAAGACATATCAACTCCCGGAATATGTTTCATATCCGGATGTCCCTGAAGATAAGAACCTGTATGGCGCAGTGTCTTTAAATCTTCCTTCGAAAAATATCCTCGCTGTGCCAGTGTGGAATAAAGTCCCGGTGCAGTATGTCCCTTTGACAAAACAAATCTGTCACGGTCTGCTTTCTTAGGTTCTGTTGGATCAATATTCATCTCTTCAAAGTAAAGATACGTAAAAATGTCAGCTGCTGATAAAGAACCGCCCGGATGTCCGGCTTTTGCACTGTGTACTGCCGTTACAATCCCTTTGCGGATTTCATTTGCAGTCTTCATCAATTCTAATTTATTCATGCTTTCCTCCTGCTTTTATTCTCCGAAAACAGCTTTGTAATCTGCCTGGAATTTTTCAATTCCGGCATCTGTCAACGGATGATGTGTCATCTGTTCAATTACCTTATAAGGTACTGTGGCAATATCAGCTCCTGCAAGAGCACAATCTGTGATGTGGATTGGATTTCTTACGCTTGCTGCGATAATCTCTGTTTCAATTCCTGCAACTTCAAAAATCTGTGCAATTTCTGCAATCAAATCTGTTCCTCTCACAGAAATATCGTCCAGACGTCCGAGGAACGGAGATACATATGTTGCCCCTGCTCTTGCTGCAAGAAGTGCCTGGTTTGCTGAAAAGATTAAAGTTACATTTGTCTTAATTCCCTCAGCTGAAAGTACTTTACAAGCTTTTAATCCTTCAACCGTCATTGGAATCTTTACAACCATATTCGGGTGAATCTTTGCAATTTCACGTCCCTCTTTAATCATACCTTCTGCATCAACTGTAGTAGCCTTTACTTCCCCACTGATTGGTCCGTCCACGATGGATGCAATTTCTGCGATTACCTCTTCAAATACACGTCCCTCTTTTGCAATCAGAGATGGATTTGTTGTAACCCCGCAGATTACTCCCATGTCATTTGCCTTTTTAATATCCTCTACATTCGCTGTGTCAACAAAAAACCTCATTGTCTGTTCCTCCTTGAATTTTTCGATACATTTATAATTCAATTATATCGATTCAAAAGAAACGGGTCAATAGAGCCACATATTATTAATAATTTATTCTTACTAATAATAACATATTATTAATTAAATTGTTACTCTGAAATCTATTTAAAACGTTTTAAACTTGATATTCTGTGCATTTAATTCCTGTATTTATCAAAACAACTAATTTATTATTAATAATTTATTCTTTTGTATTAATTTTTCTTTTTTTCATATTGGGATACCCTGTTGTTCCACGCATTACGATTTTCGGCTCATATTCCACATGATAAATACTAACAGGTTCAATTCCTGCGTATCTGTGGCTCCTCGCCTTAATTTTTTTCATAATAATATCACAGGCGTCCCTGCCTTTATAAATCACAAAATGCTCTACTGTAGTAAGTGAAACATAATGCATCTGTGCCAGCAGCGTGTTGTCACATCCCATTACCGACATATCTCCAGGAACCTTATATTTCGTCTCATACAGCGCATCCATAATTCCAAAGGCAATCATATCATTCAGCCCGACAATCGCTGTCAGGTCCTGATGTTCTGAAAGCAGTTCTTTTGTCAGGTCATATCCTATCCGGTATTCTGAATCAATCCCGGGTACATCTTTATCAATCTGTTCATCTGCCGCCTTGATAATGACATTCTCTCCCAAACCAGCTTCTTTAAATTCCTTCAGAAATCCTTCTACCCGCTTGGAACGCTGCTTCTGTCTGACTGTCAGAGGCGGGGCAATATATGCCACATGAGTATGTCCCAGTTCCAGCAAATGCCGTGCCATAATCCTGCCCAGCTTGGAATTATCCAACTCTACTGCATCCACTTCCAGCCGCTCATTCTGATTATTAATGACTGCAATCGGAATCTTTTTGGACAGTTCTTCTACCATGGGCATATAGCAGCTGCTTGGATTACAGGTATAAATGACCCCTTGAGGATTCAGTGACGGCAGCATTTTTAAATATCGCTCTTCCAGTTTTAAGTCCCGCTGTGTATTGCAGACAAACAGCGCGTATCCCTGTTCTGTTGCCCGGGACTCTATCCCCTGAAGAAGCATGACATAATATGGGTTGGTAAGGTTCGGGCAAAAAACAACCAGCAGCTTTTCCCGTTTTGCCTCTTTGTGCGTTCTCCGCTTTGGAAGAACATACCCCAACTCTTCTGCCGCCTTTTCTACTTTTTGAATGACCTCTTTTGAAAAAGAAACATTATATTTCTTATTCAGAATCATTGAAACTGTCGTCTGGGAAACTCCGGCCAGTTTCGCCACATCGGAAGATGTTACTTTTTTCTTATTCATTATCTCACACTTCCTCAACCGTACCTACCTCGTCGCTTTATTAAAGCTCCGTTCTTCCCTCCAGTGCCCGCAAAAGCGTCACTTCATCAATATATTCCAAATCGCCGCCTACCGGAACCCCACTGGCAATCCTGCTGACCTTGATACCTGTAGGTTTTATCAGTTTACTGATATACATTGCTGTTGTCTCTCCCTCCAGACTGGAATTAGTAGCAATAATTACTTCATCCACATCCTTCTGAAGACGCTCCATCAGCTCTTTCAGCTTGATATCCCCCGGTCCAATTCCTAACATCGGGGAAATAGCTCCATGAAGTACGTGATACACACCTTCATATTTTCCCGTTTTCTCATACGCTGCCAAATCTCTCGGCGTTTCTACAACCATAATGGTTTTCTGATTCCGATCCGGATTGCTGCAGATAGGACATATTTCCCTATCCGTCAGCGTACAGCACTGCGTACAATACCGTACATTATTTCTTGCATCCACAATGGATTTTGCAAGTTCTTCCACCTGATTCTTCGGCATATTAATAATATGAAATGCCAGTCTTTGTGCTGATTTAGCACCAATCCCCGGAAGACGGGAAAATTCTTCTATCAGACGGCTGATTTGATTGCTGTAATAATCCATCTTGTTCTACTCCTGTTCTTAGAACAGCCCCGGCATTCCTCCGCCGAGACCTCCAAGTCCGCCTGTCAGTTTGGACATCGCAGAGCTGGACTCTTCATCTACCTTGCGAAGCGCCTCATTGGTTGCTGCAACAATTAAATCTTCCAGCATTTCGATATCATCCGGATCTACAACTTCTTCATCCAGATTTACTTTCAGAACTTCTCTTTTCCCGGAAACTGTCACTTCCACTGCACCGCCGCCTGCTGCTGCCGTGAATTCTTTTGATTCCAGTTCCTTAGCCTGTTCTTCCATCTGACGCTGCATTTTCTGTGCCTGTTTCATCAGATTTGCCATATTTCCCGGCATTCCTCCGCCCGGAAATCCACCTCGTTTTGCCATGATTTGTCCTCCACTACGTTCATATAAATATTGCTGATTTACTAACAATTTTTGGGTGTTTTTAAACCATTCATTCCTTATATTATCATACTTTATGCCGTCTGTGTATATTTTTAGTACCGCTTATAAGATAATTAGTATTAATAAAAGCATCTAATCCTCTACAATAATTTCCATATTAATCTTTTTCTCAATATCCACGAAACTATCTTCGAATCTTCGTCCTTCTTCAACATGACGGACTTCTATTTCCACTTTCTTTCCAATCCGGTTCTCGATCAGAGATTCCAGCTCTCTTCTGCTGTCTTCTCTTCCAACAACATCAGCACCTATCGCATCCGGCATAACAATCATCAGACGATTGTCTCCTGCAAGACTTAAACGTGCCCTTTTCAGATAAGTGCGAAGCATTCCGGATGCCTCATTTGCAATCGGGCGGAAATTCTTTACAACTTCCTGCACATCTTCCGGTACGGCATTGGGAAGTTCCGGTTTTGACTGACTCTCTGCCCCGGACATCTGCCCTTCTTCCTTTACATAAACGATTCTTTCCTGAACACCGCCGGCTGTTCCCTGCTCTACCTTTTCTTCCAAAGCACGAATCCGGTCCAAGAGCGTGTCCGAACTGGTTTCCATCGCCGGGGTACAAAGTTTAATCAATGCCACTTCCAGAAGAACCCTTTTTTGTACCGCATATTTCAGCTGTCCGGAAAGTTCCGAAAAAATACGGATGTACCGGAGCAGCATATCTGTCTCCAGCATCTGCGCTTCTTCCTGAAGCTGTATCATATTTTCCGTAGATACATCAAGAACATCTTCTATATGATCCGATGTCTTAACGAGGAGCAGGTTCCTCAAATACCATGTGAAATCAGCAGACAGCTGGGTCAGTTCTCTCCCCTGCATAACCAGGTCTTCCACTGTATCCAGTACTTTGGGTACATCTCTGCTGATAATATTTCTCAGCAATTTGCTGAACACATCGGTATCTACCGCTCCCAGCACCTCCAACACATGGTCATAAGTCAATGTCTGTCCCAGATAAAATGCAATACACTGATCCAAAAGACTCAATGCATCACGCATAGATCCATCTGCTGCCTTTGCAATATAGCGGAGTGCCTTTTCCTCAACTTCCACTTTTTCTTCCTGCATCAGTTCCTTCATTCTGTCTGTAATCGTCTCAATACTGATTCTTTTAAAATCATAATGCTGACATCTGGACAAAATGGTAATCGGAATCTTATGAACCTCTGTTGTTGCCAGAATAAAAATCACATACTCCGGCGGTTCCTCCAATGTTTTCAAAAGAGCATTAAATGCACCTATAGACAACATATGCACCTCATCAATAATATAAACCTTATATTTTCCTTCAGTCGGACGGTACGCAACTTCTTCCCTGATTTCCCTGATGTTGTCCACACCATTGTTGGAAGCTGCGTCGATTTCAATCACATTCATCGAAGTTCCTGCTGCAATTGACCTGCACATCGCACATTCTCCACAAGGACTACCGTACACCGGGTTTTCGCAATTTACTGCTTTCGCAAAAATTTTCGCTACCGTTGTTTTCCCGGTTCCTCTTGTTCCGCAGAACAAATAGGCATGTCCGATACGGTTCGCCTGAATCTGATTTTTTAATGTAGTAATAATATGTTCCTGCCCTTTTACGTCCTCGAACTCAGCCGGGCGGAATTTTCGATAAAGTGCCGTATACGACATGAATCACACCTCTGTTTTCTTCATTTCTCTTTCTTTATTTATCTCCAAAACTAATGCCAATCATCCTTGCTTCTTTGATAATTCCTGCTTCCGGATCAACCATCTTGAGCTTTCCTGCAACTTCCTGAAGCGGTATTTTCATTGTCTGGTCATTTTTTAGCCCAATCATATATCCATATTCCTGATTCAGAATAAGTTCTGCTGCTGCCGCACCCACTCTTGTAGCAATCACACGGTCATATGCACAAGGAGAGCCCCCTCTTTGTGTATGTCCCGGAACTGTAATGCGTACTTCTTTCTCTGTCTTCTTCCGAATCTGCTCTGCCAGTTCATATGCAATAGACGGATATTTACGCTTCGCAAGTTTTTCTTTATATGCCTTTTTCTTCAGCTTCGCATCTTCTTTGGAAATCGCCCCCTCTGCAACTGCAATAATTGTAAAAGGTTTTCCCTCCACCGCACGTTTCTGTATCACATCCGTAATGACATTGATATCATATGGGATTTCCGGCAAAAGAATCACATCCGCACCGCCTGCAATCCCTGCATGCAGTGTCACATGACCCACTTTATGACCCATCACTTCGATAATAAATACACGGCTATGTGATGTCGCTGTGGTATGAATTCTGTCAATTGTATCGGTTGCAATGTCTACCGCACTCTGAAAACCAAATGTCATATCGGTTCCCCACAAATCATTGTCGATTGTCTTGGGCAGTGTTACTACATTCAGTCCTTCTTCTCTTAAAAGGTTCGCTGTCTTATGTGTGCCATTTCCACCCAGAATTACCAGACAATCCAGACTCAGTTTATGATAGGTATGCTTCATTGCGGCTACCTTATCTAATCCGTCTTTATCTGGTATGCGCATCTGTTTAAACGGCTGCCGGGATGTTCCTAAAATAGTCCCTCCCCTTGTCAGTATTCCCGAAAAATCTTTTGCAGTCAACATACGGAAGTTTCCGTAAATCAGCCCTTTATAACCATCTTCAAAGCCATAAATCTCTACATCACTGCGTTTCGTACAAACTCCTTTTACAACTCCGCGCATTGCTGCATTCAACGCCTGGCAGTCTCCGCCGCTTGTTAACATTCCGATTCGCAACATTTACATAACCTCCTATTTCTGAAATCTGCGTTTGTTTTTTTATCTTATCATAAACGTGAAAAAAATCCTAGAATGAATGTTCTCTCTGTGCTAAAATAGACCCATTATCAGAAAAGGAGACTATACCATGGCAACTATTCGTCCATTTCGTGGAATACGCCCGGCATCAGAACTTGCTGCGTCTATTGCAGCACTTCCTTATGATGTATACAGCCGCCGGGAAGCAAAAGAAGCTGTAAAAGATAACTCTATGTCCTTCCTGAATATTGACCGTCCTGAGACACAGTTTCCCGAGGATACCGACATGTATGCACCTCAGGTATATGAAAAAGCCAAAGAACTTTTTGAAGAAATGCGCCAGAACGGTTCTTTCATTCAAGATGACTCCGCCTGTTACTATTTGTATGCCCAGACAATGAACGGGCGTACCCAGACCGGACTGGTAGGATGTGCTTCTATCGATGATTATCTGAACAATATTATCAAAAAACATGAGAACACACTGGAAGCGAAAGAGCAGGACCGTATTCGCCACATCGATACACTCAGTGCACAGACAGGTCCGATTTTTCTTGCATACCGTTCTCAACCGGAAATTCTGAATATTATTTCTGATATTCAGTCCGGTGTTCCTCTTTATGATTTCACGAAAGAGGACGGTGTACGACATCAGGTATGGAAAATTTCCGAAGAAAAAACAATTGATAAAATTTCTCATATTTTTTCCGGTATTGGAGAGCTGTATATTGCAGATGGACATCATCGTGCTGCCTCTGCGGTTAAAGTCGGTTTAAAGCGCAGAACAGAGCATCCTGCATTTACTAATGAAGAAGAATTCAACTATTTTTTATCTGTTTTATTTCCGGCAGAAGAACTTCACATTTATGACTATAACCGCGTGGTTGCTGATTTAAACGGCTGTACATTTGATGAATTTCTTGGTATGATAAATAGTGGATTTGAGATAACAGAGATGGGAACTCAAACACCTCAGCTTTCCTGCAAAGGAGAAATTGGGATGTACATGAATCACCTTTGGTATTTTCTGAAAGTAAAACCCTGCGTAATATCAGAAGATCCGGTGGATGGTCTGGATGTTTCTATCCTGCAGAATACAATACTGGAACCGCTGCTTGGAATCCGGGATCCTAAAACAGACTCCCGCATTTCATTCATCGGTGGCATCCGCGGACTGGATGCCCTTAGAGAGACCGTAGACCGAACGGAAAACGGAGTTGGTTTTGCAATGTATCCGACATCCATGCAGGAACTGCTGGCGGTCGCAGATGCCGGAAAACTGATGCCTCCGAAGTCTACCTGGTTTGAACCAAAACTCAGAAGTGGATTATTTATCCACGAATTTTAAAGGAGATAAAAATAATGGAAAGAAATGACCCTTGCTGGTGCGGCAGTGGCAAGAAATATAAAAAATGCCACATGCCCATTGAAGAGAAAATCAAACTGCATGAAGAGAACGGTGAAATTGTTCCTACAAAAGATCTATTAAAAACACCATTTCAAATTGAAAAGATTAAAGCGAGTGCTGCATTAAATACTGCAGTTCTCGATGAAGTTGCATCCAAAATCTGTGCCGGAATGAGTACCGCCGATATTGACCGTATCGTATACGACTTTACAACAAAACACGGAGGTATCCCGGCACCTCTAAATTATCAGGGATTTCCCAAGAGCGTATGTACATCTCTAAACAATGAGATCTGCCACGGAATTCCAGATGAAAATATCATCCTTCAAGAGGGGGATATCATCAATGTTGATGTTTCTACTATTTTAGACGGATATTTCTCTGATGCCTCCCGTATGTTTAAGATAGGAAAGGTGTCTGAACGTGCAGAACGTCTTGTTCGTGTAACAGAAGAATGTGTAGAACTGGGACTTGCTGCTGCAAAACCCTGGGGACATCTGGGTGATATCGCCGATGCTATCAATACTCATGCACGAGCTAACGGATATTCTGTTGTAGAAGATATCGGGGGACACGGAATCGGACTTGAGTTCCATGAAGACCCATTTGTAAGCTATGTAACACCTAAAGGCAGTGAAATGCTGCTGGTTCCGGGCATGATGTTTACCATTGAACCTATGATTAATGAAGGAAGTCCTGATTTCTTCGTAGATGAAGATAACGACTGGACTGTATACACCATCGATGACGGTCTTTCTGCACAAATTGAATATATGGTACTTGTGAAAGAAGACGGAATTGAAGTTCTTACCAAATAAGTATTGAAAAATACTGATTCCTGCCAAGTGAATGAGGAATGAAACGGGCTGTTTCTTCTGTACAAACCAGTTCAAGTGAAAGAAGGTGATTCCTTTGTATAATCCACAACTTGATACCTTTATTGCCGTTGTTGATGCCGGCAGTTTTACAAAAGCAGCAAATACCTTATACATTTCTCCAACCGCAGTTATCAAGCAGATTAACCTACTGGAAGAAAAACTGAATCTGAAACTATTTGTGCGCACACACCGCGGACTGATTCTTACGGAAGCCGGAAAATCTATTTACCATGATGCTAAATACATGGTGCAATATGCAAAGGACTCTGTTATCCGTGCCCAAAATGCCATGAAAAAGGAAGATACCGTTATCCGTATTGGAACATCTCCCATGACTCCGTCACAGATCCTCGTGGATCTATGGCCGAAAGTCCATGAACTGTGCCCAAATATCAAATTCAGGCTGGTTCCATTTGAAAATACTCCAGAGAATGCCAGGGAAATTCTTAAAAATTTAGGTCAAAACATCGATATGGTTGCCGGTATTTTTGATGAAACACTTTTGGAGTTTCGCCAATGCGATGGACTGGAGCTGTTTAAGGAACCAATCTGCTGCGCCGTATCCTTACAGCACCCGTTGGCTTCCAGGGAAAGATTAAAAGTCGAAGATTTATATGGCGAAAACCTAATGCTGCTCCAGCGTGGACAGATGAAACAGGTGGACATTCTGCGAGATGATCTCCATCATAATCATCCACAGATTCACATTGTAGATTTTGATTTTTTCAATACGGAAGTCTTTAATCAGTGTGAAAATGGAAATAATGTTCTCATGGCTGTTGCAAGCTGGAAAAATGTGCATCCACTTCTGAAAATTATACCTATGGAATGGAATCATGCTATACCTTTCGGTCTGCTTCATTCTCATAACCCATCACCTGCTGTACAGTTATGTATTTCAGCCCTCATAAAGTTGTACCAAAAAGATAACCAGTATTAACCTTTTAGTTTACACCTCATGAAAAATCGAGACTTCTTCGGAAGCCTTGATTTTTTTATAATAAAGACGACAAGGTCAGAAAATGCCGGGCTTCCTATATTGTACTTTTTTCGGGAAAAGTCACAATTTTGGATACGACGCTGTATGGCATAGAAATGTAGAAAAATAAGAGGAGGAATTTATCATGGAATTTGTAACTTTGAATAACGGAATCAAAATGCCGAAACTGGGCTATGGCGTATATCAGATAGATGCGGCAGAAACGGAACAGTGCGTGCTGGACGCTATCAGCGTAGGCTATCGTTCCATCGACACTGCACAGGCTTATAACAATGAAGAAGCTGTTGGAAATGCCATCGAGAAATGCGGTGTTGCCCGCGACGATCTTTTTATCACTACTAAGGTATGGATTTCAAATGCCGGATACGAAAAGGCAAAGGCTTCTATCGAAGAATCTTTGAAAAAATTGAAAACGGAATACATTGATCTTCTTCTGATCCACCAGCCTTTCAATGATTATTACGGTACTTATCGTGCAATGGAAGAAGCCTACAAAGCGGGGTATATCCGTGCCATTGGAGTTTCTAACTTCTATCCTGACAGACTGATAGATCTGTGCCAGTTTGTTGAAGTAAAGCCTGCCGTCAATCAGGTGGAAACTCATGTGTTCCAGCAGCAGGAGAAGGCTCATGAGATTATGAAGAAATACGGCGTTCAGCATGAATCCTGGGGACCGTTTGCGGAGGGTCGTAAAGACTTCTTTAATAATCCTGTTCTGAACGAAATTGGCAAGAAATACGACAAGAGTGCCGCACAGGTGGCTCTGCGGTTCCTACTCCAGAGTGATGTGGTAGTAATCCCGAAATCTACACATAAAGAACGCATAATCCAGAACTTTGATGTGTTTGACTTTACGTTGTCCACAGAGGATATGGCAGCAATTAAACCTTTGGACGAGGGAGAAAGCCTGTTCTTCTCTCACTATGATCCCGAAACAGTTGAGTTTTTAACCGGACTTGGCAAATAATAACCGATAAATACTTGACTTGGCTATCCTTAATGAAATGGTGAGTATGAGCCGCCGCGTAAATGCGACGGCTTTATTTTATATCCTCAGGCATATTTTCTTACCCGGAGTTCTACTCCAATCTTTTCTGCCAGACTTCGGCTTGCTTCAATTTCTTCCTGAGACAACACATCTACTACTGTCATTTTTACATTCGGAATTGTTTCTTTGCACTTAGAAGCAAACTCTATCATTCCCTCAAAGGCATTTTCAAATACAGGACGTGTCACCTCCATATATGTCTCCCTGTCGGGTGCATTCAGACTAATAGATACCGTATCTACAACCTCTGCCAATTCTGGTACAATATTTCTTTTATGATACAGATTGCCCAAACCGTTTGTATTGACACGGATTGGTAATTTTATATTCTCTTTTATGTATTTTGCTGATTTTAACAGATTCTCCAACGCGCACGTCGGTTCCCCATATCCACAGTATACAACCTCTTTATAACCGGAAAAATCAAATGCATCAATTGCTGCTTTTATTTCTTCCAGTGACGGTTCTGTGCTGTGCCAGAGCGTTTCTGCATCCCCAACTCCATCCTGATGACTGCGGACACAAAATGTACATCTGCAATCGCACTTATTCGTTATATTTACATAAACCTGGTTTTTATATGTATACAGAATATCAGCCATATACTTCTCTCCTCTCTCCCCCACCATGCTTTGCTGATTAAATCTTCGTGGATTAGCATATTCTTTTAACAGTGAAGATTTAGCTCTGCCTTCAGTCTGTTTTTTACATGCAGTTTATCCAGCATCGTCCCCAAAATATAAAACACTGCCGCACTTCCTCCCGACTGTATAAGACTGCCGGATATGGTCAGCAATGCCGCCCCAAATGAACCAAATAAGATGCCCTCTGCAAGATAATAGCCGGCTGTTGAAATGAGCAATGCCATAAATGGGGCTATTATATTTCTTTTTGACAGAATCTTGTCTCCCTTATGCGTAAACGGCAGTACAATCAGCATTTTGATTATCACCGTTGCCGGCATCCACATTGGAGCCGTCAAAAGATCTGCCAGGCCGCCCCCGATAGCCGCTGCAGCCAAAGCATATGGGCGGGGAAGAAATACTGCCGCCAAATAAATAAGCGCATCCCCAAAATGCACATACCCTCCATTCATACCATAGGGAATATGACAAATATATGCCGTCATAATTGTGATCATCGCTGAAAACAATCCTGTTGTTACCATTTTTGAAGTTCTCTGTCTCATAAGTTCCTCCCTCTGACTCTCGCATATTTCCTTTTTATTCTGCTGATTTTGAAATTTCTGATGAAAACTCTATCCCTGAAATAGCATGTGCAGATATTTTTCATACTCTACACCATCATTTCGCGGTATTTTCGACTCTACGGCATCTGTGATTGCCCTTTCAATAAAGAGCCCCGCTAAATCTATCAATTCCTTGAGATTTTGACCTCTCGTCAACCCTCCGGCTACAATCGATGCAAACAAATCTCCAGTTCCCGAATAGCTTCCTCCTACATAAGGAAATGCGGAAATGTAACTTTCTTTCCCCTGAACAGCAAGATTTCCCATTTTCTGAATCCCATCTTCTGAATCTCTGAACCGGATTCCCGTTACAATCACTGTTTTAGCTCCATCCTGCCTTAAATTTTCAGCAAGCTGTTTCACCACTGTCAGCAGATGCTGTTCATCTGTCATATTTTCTATCATCCGGTAATCCGTATCCGTTAAAATACAAAGTTCTGTCAGATTCGGGGTTGCTACATCTGCCTTTTTCACCAGCTCTTTCATCTTCTTACAAAATTCCGGTGAGAAAATATCGAACCGCTTTCCGTTGTCTCCCATCACAGGATCTACGAGAAGGAAATTTTTCTTATTGTGAAAAGATTCTGCAAAATCTATCATCTGCCCAATCTGCTCCATACTTGCTGCAAATCCTGTGTAAATCCCATCAAACTCTGCCCCCATTTTCTCCCAGGATTGCTGAAAGTTTTTCATCTTATCAGTTAAATCTACACAATAATATCCAGAGTATCCGGTCTGTGCACTCAATACAGCAGTAGGAAGCGGGCATACCTGCACCCCCATTGCAGAAATTGCAGAAATTGCCGCTGTCAGAGAACATTTTCCAAATCCAGATAGATCATTGACTACCGCTATCTTCTTTATCATCTCTCATCACACTTTCTTAGTTATTTTATATCGTCCTTTTGGAACATGGATAAAGAATAGCATAATGCTGGATTTGTTAAAATATCCAGTTACACACTTTTAGACCAGTCCAGTTGTTGTTTCTCGAACTTTATGCTTTTATCGGCTTCAATACAATCGCGGAGTGCCTTCCCATATTCAGAACAACTTCTCCATCTTCCACAAAATAAATATCTTTCTCCGTGGTATAACCCTGTTCCCAGGAATAAACCAATCGCGCCATCTTCGCTTTTATTGAAATTTCCGCCGGCCAGACGGGAACCGTCACTTCTTTTAGTTCCTTGCTGTTATTTAAAACCACTACTATCTGATCTTCTCCCTGAAATCTCGCATATGCAAGCACATTATTCTCCCAATAAAGCATTTTTAAGGAACCCGTTTTCAGGGGTTTTTCCGTCTTATGAATCCGAATCATTTCCTTATGAAATTCCAGCAGTTCCTTATTTTCATTCCCCCATGGATATGCTCTGCGGTTATCCGGATCTGTAAATCCACACAGCCCGGCTTCATCACCATAGTAAATAGTCGGAGCGCCTACCCAGGTCATCTGAACCACTACTGCCTCCCGCATCACCGCACTGTTAATCCCTTCTTCTGCGGCCTTGCTTCCAAGATGCTCCACACGCCCTACAATGTGATTGGTACGTGTCAGAAAACGGGAATGGTCATGATTTGAAAGCTCGTTCATCGCAACCTGAAGAGACGGGGTAAGCATACTCGCCATGAAATGATTCATCGTACTTACAAAGTTGTCAGCATTTCCCCATAAATCTGTTCTGCGCTCGTCACTGTGTTTTTCCATACCGGTCAGAAACCAGGTCAATGGCTCCATAAACGCATCATAGTTCATTACACTGTCCCATTCATCTCCCTGAAGCCATTCTCCGGGATCTCCGTAATGTTCTGCTAAAATCAATGCCTCCGGATTCGCTGACTTCACCTGTTTGCGAAATTCTTTCCAAAACAGATGATTATATTCATTACTGTATCCCAAATCCGCTGCCACATCCAGACGCCACCCGTCTGCATTATACGGAGGAGACACCCATTTTTTCCCAATATCCATAATGTATTTTTCCAGTTTTGGAGAATCCTCATAATTTAACTTCGGCAGAGTGTCATGCCCCCACCAGCCATCATAACTGTTATTGTAAGGCCATGCCTCATCCCTCTGATCCGAAAAATGAAAAAAGTCTCTGTAAGGGCTGTCTGCACTGATATATGCCCCCTTTTCATAATCCTCTTGCTGTTCGTAAATACGCTCCCTGTCCATCCACTTATTGAAAGAACCGCAGTGGTTAAATACCCCGTCTAAAATTACCCGCATTCCTCTCCTATGCATTTCTTCCACGAGTTGTGCAAATAATCTGTTGCTTGCCTCCAGATTCCGAATATCCCCTGTACGTTTTTGATATTTTGTCGCACGGGTGTTATCCTCTGCCCATTCAGATATTCTCTCGCCTCCATCATTTACAATCACTCCATAATGAGGATCGATATAATCATAATCCTGAGTATCATACTTATGATTTGATGGTGATACAAAGAGAGGGTTAAAATAGATAACCTCAACACCTAAATCCTGCAGATAATCCAACTTCTCCAACACTCCCTGCAAATCTCCGCCATAAAATCTACGAATATCCATTGCTTTTGGAAGCTCATTCCAATCCTTTACCTGCACGCTTGGATGCCCGATATAAATATACTCATTATCCTGTACATCATTCGTCGGGTCTCCATTATAAAAACGATCTACAAATATCTGATACATGACTGCGCCTTTTGCCCAGTCCGGTGTCGAGAATCCCGGCATAATCCGGAATGCATAATAATCCACAGCTTCTTCTGAAGTGCCGCACTGATGGTAATACTTGATTTCTTCTCCACTGCTAATGCAGAAATAGTAAGAAAACAGCTCTGTCCCCAAAAGCCACTCAATCTCATAATAGTCAAATTCTCCCCGTGAACAGGCCTTTTTCATCGGATAGCTTCTCTGATCGGTTATCAGACATACATCATCCACATCATCCTTTGCAGTTCGGAATCTCAGCCTGATATTCTCATTGATATCAGGCTCCGAAGGCATCACATAGTCCGATGTCCCATCGCAAAACAATGCATTTTCATTCATAAAAACCTCCTTTGGGGCAAGCCCATTTGTATACTCTCACTGAGTTTCCAAACAAACTTGCCCCATTTCATTTACTCCTCGAAAAGTGCTTCAAACTCACTTCTCGTAATCTTTTCTTTTTCAAGTAATAATTGCGCACAGGCTTCCAGAACGGACTGATGTTCCTCGAGGATTGATTTTGCTTTCAAATAACATTCATCAATAATCCTCTTTACCTCTTCATCAATAGTTCCGGCAACCTTCTCTCCATACCCTCTGGATGTATGCCCAAAATCTCTTCCGATAAATACCTCATTGCTGTCATTATCGTAATTAATCAGCCCCAGCCTCTCTGACATACCAAACTTGGTAATCATAGATTTTGCAATCGCTGTTGCCTGTTTGATATCCTGAGATGCTCCAGTGGTAATATCATCAAAAATCTGCTCTTCCGCAGCACGGCCTCCAAGAGAAACCGTAATCTCCTGAAGCATATGCCCTTTTGTATTGAACATATCATCTCCCTGAGGCAGCGGCATCGTATAGCCCCCTGCTCCGCCTGTCGGCACGATGGATATACTGTAAACAGGACCTACATCCGGAAGAACATGGAATAAAATCGCATGCCCTGCTTCATGATATGCCGTAATCCTTCTTTCTTTTTCCGATACAACACGACTTCTTTTTTCTGGTCCGATTCCAACTTTTACAAACGCATTGCGGATATCTGACTGCTTAAGATAAACCCGGTCCTCTTTTGCGGCAAGAATCGCTGCTTCATTCAAAAGGTTCTCTAAGTCCGCGCCGGTAAATCCACTCGTCGTTTGTGCAATCTGTTTCAGGTCCACATCATCCCCCAGAGGCTTATTTCTGGCATGTACTTTCAAAATCTCCTCACGGCCTCTGACATCCGGACGACCTACAATTACATTCCGGTCGAAACGTCCCGGTCTTAAAATAGCCGGGTCCAGAATATCTTTGCGGTTTGTTGCGGCCATTACAATAATGCCTTCATTTACTCCAAACCCATCCATCTCTACCAGCATCTGGTTCAATGTCTGTTCACGCTCATCATGTCCACCGCCCAGACCACTTCCGCGGCGTCTTGCCACAGCGTCAATTTCATCAATAAACACGATACAAGGTGCATTTTTCTTCGCATCCTGAAACAAGTCACGAACACGGGATGCACCTACACCAACAAACATCTCTACAAAGTCAGATCCCGAAATAGAGAAAAACGGTACTCCGGCTTCTCCTGCAACAGCTTTCGCCAGCAGTGTCTTACCAGTTCCCGGAGGTCCTTCAAGCAAAACTCCTTTGGGAATCCTAGCTCCTACCTGCACATATTTTTTCGGAGACTTCAGAAAATCAACAATCTCTTCCAGCTCTTCTTTCTCTTCCTGAAGTCCTGCTACATCTGCAAACGTAACTTTGTTATCGTTCTTTGTACTCATCTGCGCACGGCTCTTACCGAAATTCATGGCTTTGGCATTTGCTCCCCCGCCCTGGCGGTTCATCAGCATAAAAATAAACATGAATCCCACCATCGTCAATACTACCGGAAGTACCACAGTCTCCATAATAGAATCCTGCTGTACAGCAGCAAGGCGGTACTCAATATCATTCTTATCCAGCATATGCTGTATCTCATTTACATCTGATACGTTCACACGTCCGGTATTCCCGCTGTCTTTCAGCGTCATCGTCACAACTCCGGTCGGCACCGCCTTATTCTGGCTGATTACAACGCTGTCCACATTGTTATCCTGTACTTCCTGCTCAAACTGTGTATAAGTCAGCTCCTGACCGCGCAGCTGCATCCTGTTTGTCGTCCATAGTACAAAAAATATGATTACGATAAACGCTATAAAAGTTGCACCACTTGCCCCTTTATACTTTTTGTCATTCAATGGTATTCTCCTTCCTATTCCAGACCTTCTACCACTCCAATATATGGGAGGTTTCTATATTTCTGTGCGTAGTCAAGACCATATCCGACTACAAATTCATCCGGTATTTCAAATCCTACATAATCTACCTGAACTTCTTTTTCTCTTCTCTCCGGTTTATCCAGAAGCGTACACAGGTGTACACTCTTTGGATTTCTTTTCTTCAGAACCTCAATTAAATAAGCTAGTGTCCGTCCGGAATCAATGATGTCTTCTACTATCAGAACTTCTTTTCCTTCGATAGATTCATCCAAATCCTTTGCAATTCTCACTACACCGCTGGATGAAGTTGCATCTCCATAACTGCTGACGCACATAAAGTCCAAAGAAACAGGTACACTGATTCTCTTTGCCAGTTCACACATGAAGAATACGCCGCCTTTCAGAACACAAATCATATGAATCTGCTTTCCTGCATAATCTTCACTAATTTTTTTGCCTAATGCTTCAATCCTTTCATCCACGTCTTTCTCCGGGATTAAAACTTTAATTGTCTCTGCCATCTTTTTTATCCTCCGTTATTTTAATCTCTAATATTCTTTTTGTCTTGTCAGATACTTGATATCTGCTGTTCATCCTGTATCCGACAACCCATATAATCTGGCTTCCTTCTGCAATTAACGGGATTTCTCCCCGCAGTTTCGCCGGAATCTTTTCATTGATAAAATAAGATTTCAGCTTCTGCGTTCTGCCTTCCCTGTCAATTCCTATCACATCTTCAGCCTGTCTTCCTCTAACTGTCAGACTTCTTGTTATTATATCATAGTCAAACCATTTCGTGTAGGGTTTTTGCGGTATCTGTTCCGCCGAAAAATCATCATCTTTTTCCAGTATTGTACAGCATATGGACATATTCCGTGAGCCCAGACGAGTTGTTCCCGGTATCTTGAGCATCTGCTCCAAAAATTCATCTGACTCTTTCTTTTTTGCCTCCTTCTCAATCAAAATGCCTTCATACACCCGTTCTGCCTGAATTTTTCCGGGAAGATTTCTGGAGCGCCCAGTTTGTTTTTTTAATAATTCTAAAACGGCCTCTATATGGGCGGATGTCAAATCCTTTGCTCCTGATGCCGCCTCTTCCAAACAACGCTGAATAACCATCTTCTGTAAAATCTTTGGAAACTGTGTGAATTCTTTTTCCCTGATTAGAATACTGATTCTATCCCTGCTCTGCGCTCCCGTTGAATTCTCCCGAAATTCAACACTCTGCTTGTATGCAGCATCTGTCTGCTGCCGCATATATTCCCAAACCTCCTGAAGCTGCTCCATCGTTTCATTCATATGACGAACTGCCTGTCTGTTGACCTCTTGTTCCAAAACCGGCACAATTCGATGACGAATCCTGTTTCTCGTATAGGTGTCATCTGCATTTGTCTCATCCTCACAGAAGTTCATTTCTCTGGTTTGCAGATACTCCTCAATCTCCCTTCTGTTCATACAGAGAAGCGGACGGACAATGCGGCCATTAACCGGACGGATTCCTCCCAGTCCCCGCAGTCCCGTTCCTCTTGCCAGATTCATCAGCAGTGTCTCGGCGTTGTCATTTTGATGATGAGCCAGTGCAATTTTTGTTCCCCGGGACTCTTTCATTACGCGGTAAAAACATTCCCGGCGAACCATTCTTCCGGCTTCCTCAATAGATTGTTTCCGCTTTCCGGCAATTAATTCCACATTCTCACGGCAGATAATGCAGGAAATCTGATGCTCTTCACATAAACGCCGGGTGAATGCTTCATCTCTTTTTGCTGTTTCTCCGCGCAAACCATGATTCACATGCACTGCAATAATTTCAATTCCCAGTCTTTCCCTTAGCTCCAGCAGCACAAAAAGCAGGCATACCGAATCCGCCCCGCCCGATATACCTGCAATGACTCTGTCTCCTTTTTCAAACATATGATGTGTTTCTATATAATTCCAAATTTTCTTATTCATAAGTAAACTATACTCAATTCGGCAGCAAAATGCAACCCGGTTCAGCATTCCCACATTCCTACGACTAAAACTGTCATATCATCCAATGGCTCCTCCCCCGTCCAGTTCAGCACTTGTTCCAGAATATGGTGAGCCAGTTCTTTTGGATTATTAATTGCAGTACCTTTGATAATTGTTTCCAAAAGAATGTCCTGTTCTCCTACAGGAAGTGCATCCATAACTCCATCCGTTACCATAATTACAAAATCACCATCTCCCAGCTGCCGTTTCACAGATTCTATCTCGATGGAGTTCATCACTCCGATTGGCAGACTCGATGAACTGATATGCTCCACTTTATTTTGCTTTTTAATAAATGTAGAAGAAGCACCTGCCTTAATCAGCTCACAACTTCCTGTGTATAAATCAAAAATGCTCATATCCACTGTGGAGAAGTGAATTTCTTCACGTCCCATAACCAGTGTCGTATTAATCATCTGAATTGCCGTTTTTTCCGGAAATCCTGCTTCCAACAGTTCCTCCAGTAATTCAATGACCAAGGTACTCTCCTTACATGCCTTCTCTCCCGCCCCCATCCCGTCAGACAGAGCAACTCCCTGGCGTCCTCCCGGCAGCTCCATCATCATGAAATTATCTCCGGAAATCTGACAGCACCCTTTTCCAATTCTTGCAACTCCCTGCAACGTACAGTACCCCGGCCCCTCCATACAGATTACCGTCATATACTCTTTTCCCAAAACCGGACATTGATTCCCCTCAGGCACAAACCGACGCCCTATAACTTCAGAAATAGATTTTACCAATTCTTTTGTTGTGACACATGTATTCTGCGCTGCTCTGGCAGTCACATGAATCTCGTATTTCCCCTCTCTGTTCATAAAGAAATTCGTATAAAGAACCCGGATGCCTTTTTTCTTGAGATGTGCACTGATTTTCTTTTCCAGCCTCTCATCCGTAAACATACTGTCTTCCAGTTCTTTTGCTGTACTGCGTATCATATCTGCAAATGTATCCATCTGAATCGCACAGCCTTCCCTGCTTTGTACAATCCGGTTATTCCACATCAGATTTTGTCTGGCATCATGAAACGCCTCCAGCATTTCTCTCAAAAATCGTGGTGCCATAATACATCTTTGCTGCAGCTTCCGTTTTGTTTCCGTATTCAATTCATTTCCATAGTGGTCCACTGCCGACAGAATTTCATATCCCATCTGATAGGTATGTACAAAATTATCACCCCAACACCAGGAGCATTTCTCACAATTTCCGCAGACTTTCTCCTTCACCTTATCAAACATATCCTCAACTTCTTCGTTCGTGAATGAACGTTTCTTTTCTTCCAGTTTTAGAAATGTATGTGAAAGCTGCTTCAGAGAATCTGCAAATTTCTCAATCTGTACCACATAGGGACTGGTGTGCAGTGCCTGTCCATCTTCCATAATGATACTCTCCTTTCCTATGCAATAAAAAAGCCCCGGGAATCTTCCCAGAGCTCATCTTTCGTATCGTCATTATTGTGCCGGCTTGAATATAATTTCATTCGGATCAACCAATCCCAGCTTCTCTTCCGCAACTTCTTTTACATAATCATCTGTTTTCACATACTCTTCGTATGCCTTTATTTCTTCTGAACGTTCTTTCTCTTTCTGAATCTGTGCCTTCAGTTCTATTTCCTGTTTCTCATACTCCTGATTCTTTTCCTGGAGAGATGCTGCACTGACTGTCAATACTCCGGTCAATAATACAAGAATCATACTAATGAGTACCATACTCCTTTTATGATACCGCAATGCAGAACTTCTTTTCCGGCTCTTTTGTCTGCTGACGGCTTTCTTTTTTTGAACTGCCATATACACTCACCCTATCAAACTTTTCTTCCAACAATAAAATCTTATTTTGTAATGAGAATCATACTTTCCTCTGCAGCATCTTATAACAAAAGACTATATGTACATTTCTCATAAGATAAAAACATTCTATCGTTTTTTCCTGCCTTTTTCAAGGTTTTTCTTTATTTTTTCATATAATTTTTTAGTTATGAAAAATAGAAATCCCGCGGCAGCCGCGCCGCCGGCACCTCCTAATACAAAAAACCAGCGAATACTTCCATAGGTTGTATAATACATCTGCCTAAATACATATGCACTTACTCCAAGCCAAAAAAGAAAATCCTCTGCCCCTATAACTAAATAATGATGCCGGATCAGACGGCGGAAAAGTCTCAGAATCTGATAACCGCAAAAAACAACGATTCCTGTCAGACCGGCATAAAGAAAAATCATCACTTCTGTTCCAATTCCCAGCATCATAAGCTCGCCTACTTAAACAACTTTGCAAAGAAATTTTCACCCTGTCTGTTCCCTTGATGGACACCGGAATATGCAATACTGTCAATATTTCCTGACAAATCTACTTCCCCTTTTTCTACACTGAGCCGATTTACATGCAGATCCGTTCCTTTTACCATCAACATTCCCTGCTCTGTTTCCAAAAGGATTTCATTCAGATCAAAGGAAAGAACATCCAGAACTCCTGTCACCATACTTGTCTTTCTATTATTCACAACCAGCTTATGCGCCTTAGCGGGCATTTGTCGTTCTTCCATAAACCTTCTCCCTTCATTCTCTGCTTTTCTATATATATGAAGGGTTGTATCAAAATATTCTGCTCTTATAAATACTTAAAGAGCTCTTTTGCCTCTTCTTTCTTCGTCGTATCCTGCAGAGCAAGCACTTCTACCTTTACGGTTTTTGTTCCAAACTGAATTTCGATTACGTCTCCGACCTTCACTTTCACAGAGGCCTTTGCCGTTTTTCCGTTCACAAGCACTCTTCCTGCGTCGCATGCCTCATTTGCTACCGTTCTGCGCTTAATCAAACGTGATACCTTTAAAAATTTATCTAATCTCATCGTTATCTCCCAACTGAAAAGAGAATACAACCGGAAACCTGTCCAATCGTATTCTCTTCTTTTTCATATTTTAAATCAAATTATGAATTTACCGCATCTTTCAGAGCTTTTCCAGCTTTGAATTTAGGAGCTTTGCAAGCAGCAATCTTCATTGTCTCACCTGTCTGAGGATTTCTTCCTTCTCTTGCAGCTCTTTCGCTTACTTCAAAAGTACCAAATCCTACTAACTGTACTTTTTCGCCTTCTTTTAATTGCTCTGTAACAACGTCGATGAAAGCTTTTAAAGCCTTTTCTGCATCTTTCTTAGAAATCTCTGCCTGTTCAGCGATAGCTGCGATTAATTCTGTTTTGTTCATGGATTATTTCCTCCTCTTTACTGTGCTAGAATAAATATTCTAAAATTGGTAAAGGCCGCATGTCTCTACCGTTTACATGTCGATACCCTTATGTACTGTTATAACTGCTGCAAGTACTTTTGTCAAGGAATTTTCACCATATTTACCGCCTAAAACGGGTGTTTACATAATCTCATCAATCATCGCTAAAACTTCTTTTCCCATAGATGCAGACTTCCTGTCTGCGTCCTCCAGAGAGGTTCCCTTTACGCCATAATAAAATTTTACTTTTGGCTCTGTACCAGAAGGTCTTACACACAGCCACGCATCATCAGATAAGTCATAATACAAAACATTAGAATTCGGAAGGCCTGTTCCTGTCACATCTCCTGTCTCCATATCTTTAATTGTATCTGCTTTATAATCTCTTGCCTTCAGCACCTTATATCCTGCAATCTCTGTCGGAGGGTTCTTCCTCAATGTTTCAAGGATTTCCTGAATTTTTGCAAGCCCTTCAATTCCGCTCAACGTAATAGACTGGATATCATCTTTGTAGTAACCGTAACGCTCGTACATCTCAATCATGGCATCCCAAAGTGTCATATCTTTTGTCTTATAATAGGCTGCCGCTTCACAAAGCGCCATTGTTGCTACAATCGCATCTTTGTCTCTCGCATGTGTACCAATCAGACATCCATAGCTTTCCTCAAATCCAAACAGATAACTGCCCTTTCCTGCTGTTTCAAATCCAAGAATCTGCTGTCCGATATACTTGAATCCGGTCAATACCTCAATCAGTCCTGCATGATAATATTTTGCAATTGCATCTGCCATATTAGTTGTAACAATTGTTTTAATCAGATATCCATCATCCGGCAGGCCTTTTTGCTCTTTTCTCTGTCCAATCTCATAGTCAGCCAGCAGACATCCCGACATATTTCCTGTCAGTGTATGGTACTCTCCATTTTTATCTTTAACACGTACTCCCAATCTGTCCGCATCAGGATCTGTAGCAAGTACGATGTCGGCATCAATCTCTTTTGCCAGTTTTAATCCCAGATCAAAGGCTTCCTCTGCTTCGGGATTAGGATAAGAAACAGTCGGAAATTCTCCGTCCGGAAGTTCCTGCTCTTTTACGACATACACATTCTCAAATCCAAGTTCTTTTAAAATCCTGCGTGCAGGGATATTACCCGTTCCATGCAGCGGGCTGTATACGATTTTCAGTTCTTTTCCAACTGCATCAATGGCATCCTGGTGAAGCACCTGTTTTTTCAGCTCTGCGATATAAGCATCATCTATCTCTTCCCCAATCGTCTCATAAAGACCTGCTGCCTTCGCTTCTTCCACCGACATGGTCTTCATCGTCGTGTAATCCTCCACCGCTTTAACTTCATCCATAATACCCTTATCATGCGGAGGAGTAATCTGGGCACCGTCTTCCCAGTAAACCTTATAGCCGTTATATTCCGGCGGGTTATGACTTGCCGTAATATTAATCCCCGCAATGCATCCTAATTTTCTTACTGCATAAGACAGCTCAGGTGTAGGGCGCAGCGCATCAAATACATATGCTTTGATTCCATTTGCCGCCAGGCAGCATGCTGCTTCCTGTGCAAATTCCGGTGACATCCGGCGGGAATCAAAGGCAATAGCAACACCTTTCTGCATATTATTACTCTTGATAATATAGTTTGCCAGTCCCTGTGTTGCTTTTCTGACGGTATAGATATTCATGCGGTTTGTTCCTGCGCCGATAATGCCTCTAAGCCCAGCAGTTCCGAATTCCAGATCTGTATAAAAGCGTTCCTTAATTTCATTATCATCCTCTTTGATGCGTTCCAGTTCAGCTTTGGTATCTACATCAAAATACGGGTTAGATAACCATTCTTCATATCTTCCCTTGTAGTCCATACTAGGTACCTCCTGCATATTTTGTATGACCTTATTATACAACAGGTCCCTATAAATGGAAAGCAAATATATTCTTTAAAAACTGCTCCTTTTCTTCTGTATGCCCAACTGCAGTCTGTAATTTCTCCACACTTTTTTCCGGAATCCACGCTTTGTTTGAATTAGAATATGCATTTGCTGTTTTCCAAAACTTCTCCGGGTATGCCAGACGGAGTGCAATCAGCTCTTTCTCACGTCTTTCCAAAGGACGGATTTCCTGATATGTTTCCAATAACTGTCTGCCAATCCGCTCTTGCCACTGGTGCTTTTCCATAACTTTACGCAGGAAATAATATAAATCCTGTACCGGAATATCTCTTCGAAAATGTTCGAAATTCGTTGTCGCAGTCTCACCTTGTACCAGTAGAACATTATGATAATTATAATCCCCGTGCACCAGCAGACCATTTCTGATGCTATCCTGATACAACTCGTCATAATCTGATTGCTCCATGCGCTCCGTTACTTTTTGTGCAATATGATACATGGTCTCAAAATTTTCCAGAAAACGATACTCAAACTCTCCTTTATTGACTCTGCTGCGGATAAACGTACGGACTTTTTTCAATTCCCGGTTATGGCGCCGTAATTCTAAAAGTACCATTCTGCCTGCCGGAGGCTTCAAATCATTCTCCGGAATTTTTTCCTGTATCTGATTCCAGTTCATCCTGTTATGGAGTCTTGCAAGATTTGCCGCTGCCTCCAGAATATCCTTTTCCCGGCGGACATCACACTCTCTTCCTCCATACCACTTTTTGAGTAGATACTTCGTACCATCCGAAGAAACGCTGAATACTCTTCCTTCTTTTGTAAAAACGGGTGTATCTACTTTCATTCCGTATTCTGCTTCAAGCTGGTTCTGAAGGAAATACATCAGAGGTGCCCTGCCAGCAGAGATCCCCGCTTCCTTCAAAAGCAATATTCCATCTTTCGTATCGCAAAAATAAGCACCCCTTGCTTTCCGGGTGCTTATTATTTCTATGTCATATTGTTCCAAGACTTCTAACTCATATTCTCTCATAACTTGCCCCCTGCACTATACGATTCATAACTCTTTCTAACCTATGAATCAGAGCACAGAAGTATGCTAAAGAACAAGTCTTTCTTTTACATAATTACATAATAACTCTTTTTTATTAAAGTTTGGATCATCAATTACACGTTCCAACAGCTCATTAAGCATTTCACCAAGCTGTTTGCCGGGTACCATTCCTAAATCCATTAAGTCACGTCCTGTTACAGCGAGGCCTTTTAAAGTCACGCACTCCCGGTTCTTCAAAGCGTTCTGGTAATGCTCTCTCATTGCGACTATATTTTCAATCTTTGCACGGCGCTGGTATCCGCTCTGTGCTTTCGTATCTGCCATACGCACTGCCAGATAATACGGAAATAAATCTACACCAATCCGGTTCATTGCCCGTCGTACATTCGAAGGTGTCGCTTCAATCCTGTAATCATGATAGCACACAAGCTTCGTCACTTTCTTGATTGTCTCATTATCAAATTTCAATCGCTTCATAACTCCTCTTGCAATTTGCTCACTAACCAGTGCATGACCTTTAAAATGATCCCTTCCGTTCTCATCTGTCGTTTTCATCATCGGCTTGCCCATATCGTGAAACAGCATGGTAAGACGCAGCACTTTATCATTCTTTACGTTCTGTAATGCATGCAGGGTATGTCCCGCTACGTCGTATTTATGATGTGGTGTATTCTGTTTAACACCTGTCATTGCATCCCATTCGGGCAGAATCACTTTTGTAATTCCCAGCTCGCAGGCATCCTGAATCATCTCAGGATGGTCCGATACCAGAAGTTTTACCAATTCTACCTGAATCCGCTCCGCACTGATTTTTTCCAGATTCGGTGCCAGTTTTCTGACTGCGTTTGCGGTCACCGGCTCAATCGGAAATGCCAGCTGGGCAGAAAAACGCACTGCTCTTAAAATCCTGAGAGCATCTTCCGAAAACCGTTCTTCTGGATCACCTACACACCGGATTAAATGATAATTAAGGTCCCTCATTCCTCCAAATACATCAACCAGGCGTACATCATTATTATATGCCATTGCATTGATGGTAAAATCCCGCCTTTTCAAATCTTCTTCCAGCTGATTCGTAAAAGTCACTTCTTTGGGATGGCGTCCGTCCTCATACTGACCATCTACCCTGTAAGTGGTTACCTCAAATCCATCTTTTCCTATCAAAACTGTCACCGTACCATGTTCAATTCCAGTGTCCACCGTACGCTTAAACAGCCTCTTTATCTCTTCCGGTTTTGCCGAAGTTGTAATATCCCAGTCCTCCGGCTTCCTGTTCAGAATCGAATCTCTCACGCACCCGCCGACAGCATAGGCTTCATACCCATGTATTTGAAGATTATTGATAATTAAAACCACTTTTCTTGGCAATTCTATTTTCATCTAAAATCTTTCCTTCCATTTTCATAACAGGTTTTCTGTTCTATTCCATTAGACTTCTTGCAAAAGTTCAGCCTCACGTTTTTGGCAACTAAATATTATAACTTGTCTTTGCTGTTCGCTCAACCATTTTAAAGCACATTTCAATCTTTTTTCGTCATAAAACGCAAACGCATCATCCAAAATTACCGGCATTTTATCTTCATACAGAATGTCAAGTGCTGCCATCCGAAGCGAGAAATACACCTGCTCTATGGTTCCTCTGCTGACTCGTTCCACCGGAATCCGCCTCCCATCCTCTAAAAGTATTAGTTTTAAAGGCTCTTCCACCAAAAGCCGTGTATATTTCTTTTCTGTTATTGCTCCCAGTATCTGCGAGGCTCTTGCATTCAGCATCTCTCCAAATCCTTTTGATATTGACTGGGCTGCTTCTGCCATTGTCTGTTCTGCCA
>CASERA010000185.1 GCA_949290175.1 uncultured Ruminococcus sp. | reverse complement strand
GAAGAGATTCAATAAGAAACTACAGTTGAATTATAAAACAAGTAGAAAGGATTACCATTATGAATACTTCATTATCATGGATTAAAGCGTATGTCCCTGATTTGGATGTGACAGCACAGGAATATACAGATGCAATGACCTTGTCAGGAACAAAAGTAGAAGGCTTTGAGAAGCTGGATGCTGATCTGGAAAAAATTGTGATTGGACAGATAGATAAAATTGAAAAACATCCGGATGCAGATAAACTGATTATCTGTCAGGTAAATATAGGAACAGAATCTGTACAAATTGTAACCGGAGCCAATAATGTGCATGAAGGTGATAAGGTTCCGGTTGTTTTGGAGGGTGGACGTGTAGCAGGCGGACATGAACCGGGACAGAAAGTGGCAGGCGGAATCAAAATTAAAAAAGGGAAACTGCGGGGGGTAGAAAGCTTCGGTATGATGTGCTCCATTGAAGAACTTGGTTCCACAAAAGAAATGTATCCGGAGTCCCCGGATAATGGGATTTATATTTTCCCTGAGGATGCAGAAGTGGGTGCAAGTGCAATTGAAGCATTGGGATTAAACGATGTAGTATTTGAATATGAAGTTACATCTAACCGTGTGGATTGTTACAGTGTTATAGGGATTGCCAGAGAAGCTGCGGCTACTTTTGAAAAAGAATTTATTCCTCCGGTTGTAACAGAAACCGGAAATAATGAAGATGTAAACAGCTATATCAAAGTTTCTGTGGAAGATACACAGCTCTGCCCTAGATACTGTGCGAGAGTGGTAAAAAATATTAAAATTGCTCCATCTCCGAAGTGGATGCAGAGAAGACTTGCATCTGTGGGAATTCGTCCAATTAATAATCTGGTAGATATTACCAATTATGTAATGGAAGAATACGGCCAGCCAATGCATGCATATGATTTGGATACAGTTGCAGGAAATCAGATTATTGTGAAGACTGCACAGGATGGAGAAAAATTTACGACTCTGGATGGTCATGAAAGAGAAGTAGATAAAGATGTCCTGATGATTTGTGACGGGGAAAAGGCAATCGGAATCGCCGGAATCATGGGAGGAGAGAATTCCATGATTACAGACGATGTAAAAACAGTATTATTTGAAGCGGCATGCTTTGATGGAGTAAATATCCGTAAGTCCAGCAAGAGAGTTGGATTGCGTACAGATGCATCTGGTAAATTTGAAAAAGGACTGGATCCAAATAATGCGAAAGCTGCGATTGACAGAGCGTGCCAGTTGGTAGAAGAACTGGGAGCCGGAGAAGTTGTGGGCGGAATTGTAGATGTATATGGAAAAGTAAAAGAACCTGTCAGAGTTCCGTTTGATGCAGATAAAATCAATGCAATGCTTGGAACAGATATTTCAGAGGCGAAGATGATGGAATATTTTGGAAGGATTGGGCTGGAATATGATGAAGCTTCCAAAGAAGTAATTGCACCGACATTCCGTCATGATTTATTTAGAATCGCTGACTTGGCAGAAGAAGTGGCAAGATTTTATGGATATGACAATATTCCAACGACTCTGCCAAAGGGAGAGGCTACAACAGGAAAATTATCCTTCAAGCTGCGTATCGAAGAAGTGGCAAAAGATATCGCAGAATTCTGTGGATTCAGCCAGGGAATGACATATTCTTTCGAAAGTCCAAAAGTATTTGATAAATTAATGATTCCGGCAGATTCACCACTGCGTCAGACTGTGGAAATTATGAATCCACTGGGAGAAGATTACAGCATTATGAGAACAACATCTTTAAATGGAATGCTGACATCCCTTGCTACGAATTATAACCGCAGAAATAAAAATGTAAGGTTATATGAGCTGGGAAATATTTATTTGCCGAAACAACTTCCTCTGACAGAACTGCCGGAAGAAAGAATGCAGTTTACGCTTGGAATGTACGGAGATGGGGATTTCTTTAGCATGAAAGGAGTAGTTGAAGAATTCTTTGAAAAAATTGGTTTGAATAAGAAAGAAACTTATGACCCGAATGCAGGAAAACCATATTTGCATCCGGGACGTCAGGCAAATATTATTTATGATGGAAAAACAGTTGGCTATATAGGTGAAGTTCACCCGGAAGTTGCGCAGACCTATGGAATCGGAGAGCGTGCATATGTGGCAGTTCTTGATATGCCGGAAATCATCCCATATGCAACATTTGACCGGAAGTATACCGGAGTTGCAAAATATCCTGCAGTCAATCGTGACATCAGTATGGTTGTTCCAAAGGGAATTCTGGTGGGGCAGATTGAAGATGTAATTGAGAAAAAGGCTGGCGCATACCTGGAAAGCTATGCATTGTTTGACTTATATGAGGGAAGTCAGATTAAAAAAGGATTCAAATCTGTCGCTTATTCCATTGTATTCCGTGCAAAAGACAAGACACTGGAAGAGGCAGATGTAACGGCAGCAATGAACAGAATCTTAAAAGCACTGGAAGAGATGGGAATCGAACTGAGAAAATAGTCGGAGTATATCCGGGTTTGATTAGAAAGAGGGATAGGTTTGAAAACAAGTGACTTTTATTATGACCTTCCAGAGGAACTGATTGCACAGGACCCTCTGGAGGACCGTTCCGGTTCCAGACTGCTTGTTCTGGACAAGGAGACGGGCAAAACGGAACATCATGTTTTTCGGGAAATTGTTGAGTACCTGCATCCGGGAGACTGTCTGGTTATCAATGATACAAAGGTTATTCCTGCGCGTCTGATAGGTGCAAAGGAAGAAACCGGTGCGAAAATAGAGGTACTACTTTTGAAGCGAAAAGAAAATGATGTCTGGGAAACTCTGG
>CASERA010000184.1 GCA_949290175.1 uncultured Ruminococcus sp. | reverse complement strand
GCAGGAACGTTATTGCGCTCCTGCTTCTTTTCTAGTTGTACCGGACTGCATCATTCCTGATTTTAAAAGCACCGGACGAAGTACATTATACAAAACTGCCACCAGAATTGTAGAAATTACTGCATTTACAAAAGTTGCTGCCGCACTCCATTTTGCCAGTATTTCCGCCATTTGTTGTGGTTGACCAAGAATATACTGTTTATAGAAATATCCTACAAGCGGATCCGCAATGACATTAAATCCCAAACCTGCAATGGATGCGATTACACTCCAGCGGAATACGTGTTTTTTATCTGTACTTTCATTAATTTTGCCAATCCTGTGCGCTGCCAGCCCTGTAATGAGACCAATGCATAATTTCAAAACAAAGGTCTTAGGTGCTCCTACAATATAAATCGGATCCAGAAGGTCTGCAATTGTCATTCCTACTGCTCCGCCAAGCCCTCCATACCAGCCTCCCAAAATTAAAGCTCCCAGCACACAAAATGCATTTCCTATATGAATGGATGTCGCATCCCCTCCCGGCATCGGAATTTTAATCTGTAAAAATGTAAAAGATACAAAACAAAGTGCTGCCATCAATGCAGTCTGTGCCAGTTTTATGATTGTCTGATTTCGTCTTTCCATCCTGTTCCCTCTTTTCATTTCAATTTTCCTATAAGACAAAAACCGCCATCTGAATCTATATCAGTTGACGGTTTTTATAGTACCACTTTAGTGGATATATATAAATGTCCAGTTATTTATTTTTTAACCATGCCAGTTTTTCTTTCTATTTCTGATTTGCAGGCTCCACTGCCACAGACTTTCCTTTGATTTTCGCATGTTTCATGGCATTCAGTACATCCCTGGCATATTCTCTTGGAACTTCAACAAATGTATATTTGTCAAACATATCAATCGTTCCGATTAATTTACCCGGAATTCCGCTTTCTCCGGCAATTGCCCCTACAATATCCCCCGGTTTTGCCCTATTCTTCTTTCCGATATTGATAAAGAGACGTACCATACCGGCTTCTTCCGCCCCTGTATCACCAAAGTCCATATCTTGCTCTTCATCATTATTCTTTCCGGAATAAAGCTTTAAAAATGCTGCTGCCATATCCATTGCAGTGTAATCCGAATCATTGACACGAGTTTCGATTGCCTGTAAAAATTTAGTCAAATCTTCTTTTTCAATCAGGCGGTCTATCTCTTCCAGAATATTTTCCATTTTTGTATTTGCTACATCATCAAGGGACGGTACTTTCTGTGCATAAATCTTTGTCTTGCAATATCTCTGGATTTCTTTGAGTTTATAAACTTCTCTTCCTGAAATAAAGGAAAAAGATTTTCCAATACGCCCTGCACGTCCTGTTCTACCGATACGATGTACATAGTACTCGTCATCCTGAGGAAGGTCGTAGTTAAATACCGCTTCTACATCATCTACGTCAATTCCTCTGGCAGCTACATCCGTGCATACAAGAATATCTGTTTTGCCGGAACGAAATCCCTGCATCACTCTGTCTCTCTGTGCCTGTTTCATATCCCCGTGAAGTCCTGCTGCGAAATAACCACGTCCGAGCAGTGCATTAACCAGAATATCCACCTGTTTCTTCGTATTACAAAATACAACGGAAAGCTTTGGCGTATAAATATCAAGAAGGCGGGACAACACTTCCTCTTTATTCTTCGGCTTTACTTCATAATAAAACTGCTCAATATTTGGAACGGTCAGCTCTTTCTTCGTTACTTTTACCAGTTTTGCATTTTTCTGGAACTGCTTTGTAATCTCCATAATCGCCTTCGGCATTGTTGCTGAAAACAGAACCGTCTGCCTGTCCTTAGGAACTCCTTCGAGGATTGTCTCAATATCCTCACGAAATCCCATATTCAGCATCTCATCTGCCTCATCCAGCACGATAGTATGCACCTGTTCCATTTTAATAGTCTTTCTGCGCATATGGTCCATTACGCGTCCCGGAGTACCGATAATCAGCTGAGTGCCGCTTTTCAAAGACCGAATCTGCTTTACAATCTCCTGCCCGCCATAAATTGGCAGTATCTTAATTCCATGCATATATTTTGCCAGATTCCGAATTTCTTCTGCCACCTGAATAGCAAGTTCTCTCGTCGGGCATAAAACAACTGCCTGAAGTTTTTTATTTTTCGGATCTATCTTTTCCAAAAGCGGGATTCCGAATGCTGCCGTTTTTCCTGTTCCGGTCTGGGCCTGCCCAATCACATCCCTGCCGCTCATTAAAACTGGAATAGCTTTCGATTGAATCGGAGATGCCTCTTCAAATCCCATATGCTTTACTGCTTTTAATATTTCCGGGCACAAACCCAGTTCTTCAAATTTTAATTCTTCCATATAACTCCTTTACTTAAACACAAAAATAATCCAGACAGAGACATTTCTGCCTGGATACACAGCCTGACATATCATATCAGACTTTCACCAATCTGTCAAAAATTGTTTGACTTTAAAAGTTTTTTAAAACATCTTGTATTTTATGAATACATATTGTAATATATACATATATTACATGTAGTTTTTAAAACTACTTATTGTTTTTTAATTGTTTGGAGGCGTATGATCATGAATAAAAGTCAACACATTAAAGACCCCGGAAGTGCAATTACACATTTTATCGGAATGCTGATGGCAATATTTGCAGCAATTCCACTTCTGATTAAGGCGGCAAACGAACCCAGCAAAATTTATATTATTTCCCTTGCAATTTATTCAGCAAGCCTCATTTTATTATATGCGGCAAGTACCACATATCATACCTTTGATGTTTCTGAAAAAGTCAATACTATCTTAAAAAAAATCGATCATATGATGATTTTTATATTGATTGCAGGGAGCTATACTCCTGTATGCCTGATTGTCTTAAAAGGAAAAACTGGGATTATTCTTCTGTCACTTGTATGGGGAATTGCTATTTTAGGCATCCTGCTGAAAGCATTCTGGGTTTTCTGTCCTAAATGGGTATCTTCCATACTGTATATTGGAATGGGATGGACTTGTGTCCTGGCATTTACACAGATTTTAAATTCTATGTCCAGAACAGCTTTTTTATGGCTTCTCGCAGGGGGAATCATTTATACAATCGGCGGCGTAATTTACGCACTAAAACTGCCTGTTTTTGATAACAAACACAAAAACTTTGGAAGTCATGAAATCTTCCACCTCTTTGTCATGGGCGGCAGTGCATGTCATTTTGTTGTAATGTACGCTTACCTTCTTCCGTAGGATTATAAAAGGGAGCACTTCTAACCTATATGATTTTGAAGTGCTCCTTTCTATTCCATTCTATTCTATCTATGATATAGCTTTTGAATCCTCTCTACAATGCCATGAGCTTCTGCATACTCGACTGCAGTTTTCGGCACATACTGTTTCCATTCTTTCCCTTCTGCTATCAACTCGCGGATTTTCGTACCTGTAATTCCACGTTCTTCTTGCGACCTGGTCCATAATACTTCCGTTTGTAGCCCTAACGTATTCAGAATTCTTTTTTTCTCCTCATCCCAATCACTGCAAATACTCATATAATAAACAGCATCTTTTGGTACATATTGGAGAAGCAGTCCGGGATGGCTGATTGGAAACGGAAGAATTTCAAATTCATGCCTCTCCACGCCAAAATCAAGAAGTGCATCGTGTACCATTTCAAATCTTTCAAAATAAGTCATTGGATTATCTCGTCGGCCTGTACCATGCAAATCTAATTCTGATGACGCGGCAGATGTCACAATATCCGGGTGTGTAATCCCAATATATAACTTTTGGCAACGCATTTTTGCCGCTAAAATATATTCCATCTGCTTCAAATGCAGAATCTGAAATCTTCCATGTACTACTCCACTGTCCATCACTTTTTGTATGCCTTCCTCTCTGCCTCTTGAAAGCCTGCTTTTTATCTTTCCTGCAATTCCTGTATTCACAATATACTTCTCCTCTTCTGCTGCATGCATATATTAAAAGATTTTTTTCTTCTTAAACAGAAGAACCGATACCATAATTACAGCAATACTCAAAAATACAACAAAAGGATATCCATCATTCAGTCCCGGCATATCCTCAAAATTCATCCCATACCATCCGGTAATCAACGTCAGGGGGAAGAAAATCGTTGAAATCATAGTCAAATACTGCATATTCGCATTCTGCTTTGCGTCAATCTGGGTCTGATGTGCATCCTTGACCTGCTGAGCATATTCCAGAAGATGCGCTGTCTTTCCCATCAGTCTTTCGGCACGGTCAGCAATCGTACCAAAGTACTTCAGCTGTTTCTTCGCAAAAAATCCATTCTCATTATCTTCTAATTCCTTAGCTGCATCTGACAGTTCATCGTAATAACTTCTTAATGTCAAAAGTTCTCTTCTCAAAGGCATCAGCCTGTTCTGGAACTCTTCCACCTTTTCATGCATAACATCATCTTCCAGTTCAATAATCTGCCGTTCATATTTCCCCAGAAGAACGATATCACGATTCATAAACTCTGTCATAAAATTATAAAGAAACTTTTCTTTTGTATCTCCCTGATGAATCTTTCTTCTCTGAATTCTTTTCACCAGGCGCTCTGAAAAGTCATCATCATCTGCAATGACAATATAATTCTGATTTACAAAAATTAAAAGTTTATATCTGCTTCCCAGCACATCCAAAAGTTTTGGAATGGCAAATGCTCCATAAATACACTCTTGCTGAGTTTCAACTTTACAAAGATCATCTACCAGCTCAATTTCTCCTTCAAAAACAATTCCAACTTCTTCCAGAACCATTCTGCATTCCCTGGTTGTAGTCAGAAAAACAGCAGGGATATTCCTCTCAAGTACTTCTTCTTTACTCATCAATTCCATTTGCTCTCCTAATGCGTAAACCATCCCTTGTTCCTCTTTCTTTCTGTAAATTATCTGTCACTTCTCATTCTGCATTTCCTGCACTCTTCTCTTGATCATCGGGCATAATTTCCCGAAGGTACTGCCGGATTTCGCCCCAGGATTCCATCAGCTTATCCACAGAATACGCCGCATTTGCAGGGCTTGTAGATGGAAGCCCCGTAATTTCCCTGCCAGTTACCGCCCGACTGTATTTATCATACAGTTTCTTTGCGGTTCCTCCATTTGCATAAATCTTTTCAATCCTGCTGCCCGACAGAACACAATCCAAATCTGTCGGAACCACATTACGGATACTGCTGTCACTGGAACCTGTAATCTCACAGCTTGCAATCACATCCCAAATGGCAATTCCGTGTGTCAGTAAAAGATGCTTTTTTTCCTCTATGGTTTCCGGTACCTCACTGTCCGTCAGACGCGCCATTATCTTCCAAAACCGATTCTGAGGATGGCCGTAGTAAAACTGATTCTCACGAGACTTCACAGACGGGAACGTGCCTAAAATCAATACCCTGGAATTTTTATCAAATACCGGTTCAAATTCATGTGTCACCTGTTCTGTCTTCATCCATTCTTCTCCTTCTAAAACAGATAGTCCCCCAGCTTCATGGGCTTTCCATTCAATGCTGCCTCAACCAGATGACTGTTTCCGTCATATACTAGTTTCAATGAGAAAAAGCCCTCCATCTCTTCCAGCAGACGAAAGAAAATCTTATCTCCTTCCCAGATATTCAGGTTCAGCACCTCTTCTTTATTCACCCATTCCAACACTCCTTCGTTACATGGAATCGGGTCTCCCGTAAAACCATCAGCAGTGAACAAAGACATATATTCCGTTACTCCGTCTCCTGAAACGAAAGTTATAATTGCCCGAAACTGATAAGAAGTCAACGTATACCCTGTCTCTTCACGTACTTCCCGCAGTAGGCATTCTTCCGGACTTTCGTCTGCCTCAAAATGCCCTCCTACGCCAATCCACTTATCTTTATTCACATCATTTTTCTTTACTGTGCGGTGCAGCATCAAATATTTCCCGTCACGTTCTATATAACATAATGTACTTAATCCTGTCATTTCTTACTGTTCCTTTGTCCTGTTCTTTCAACAACTATATCTTTATTATATACCCTTGTAGAAATTTGTAAATATTTCTTGACTTTTTAGTATCTATTCTGGCAGGCTGTCTTCCACACACAATACTCCGTATCCCAGCTGGTTATTCGGCCATGTGCTGTATCCTGGCAGTTTTCTTGCTCCTCGCCTAAGATATGCTTTCACCTTTTCTCCATATAAATATGGATCATTCCCATTTATAATCCCCCATTCCATCAGAAGAGCAGCACTTCCCGTCACAAACGGCACAGCAAATGATGTTCCACTGTATTCACCGTATCCTCCTCCCGGTGCTGCCGCCGTTACATTTACTCCCGGTGCCGCCAGATCTGGTTTCTGTATCCATATCTCCGCATTTTTTTCTGCAGCACCTCTTCCTGAAAAATCCGCATAAGAAAAAGTCAATGCATCATATGCACCTACTGTAACCACCCGTGCCGCAGTAGATGGAATAGTCAGCGTATTATTGCTTACCGGCTCTAAAAATGCCGTTCCCTGATTTAAGACACTATGGCTCGGAAGCCACATTTGATATTCTCCCTCTGTAACTTTCCTTGGCATCAGCACAAACTGCCAGACTCCACTGTCAATATACGATGATATTGGCAGAAAATCAAAGAAAATTTCCTGGCTTACCCTATATGGACTGGGCGTTCCGTAATACATGAGAATTTCCGTATTCCCTACCCGAAAACGTTGTGTCCCCAAATTCTCTTGTATCGGCCCCACTCTCACTCCCGATGGGCTGATAAGCGAAATCTCCACATCATCTGCATATGATTTCCATATTTGAACACTTACCGTCGGCTCACTTAACTGAATTCCCAGCTCTATTCTGATTTCCTCGTTTTCTCTCATTTGTCCGGAAGTATGCCCTGCCATTGTTCCCTCATTTCCGCTGCCAACACAAATTACACTTTTCCAAAAATTTGAAATATCATCAATATAACGCTCCAATAGAGAGTTTCCTTCATGAGAGCCATATGTATT
>CASERA010000183.1 GCA_949290175.1 uncultured Ruminococcus sp. | reverse complement strand
TTATGAAGGCTATGAAAATAAAACGGGTAGCTGTGACATCTGTAATCGTTCTTGTTTGCTATCTTTTACAGTGCACGGTATTTCCTTCCCTGGCACTTGCCTCTATTAAGCCAAACCTGATGATCATTGTAACTTCTTCTTTTGGATTTATGCGTGGTTCAAAAGAAGGAATGCTGGTCGGATTTTTTGCTGGTTTGATGACAGATACCCAGTTTGGCAGTGTTCTGGGACTCTACGCATTGATTTATTTACTGATAGGATATATCAATGGATTATTTCAACAGATGTATTTTGATGAAGATATCAAACTTCCATTGATTTTGATTTCCGTAAGTGAGTTTGTATACGGACTTGTGATTTACTTTCTGATGTTTATGCTCAGGAGTGAATTTGATTTCCTGTATTATCTGATTCATATCATTATTCCGGAACTAATTTATACAATTGTAATTACATTGGGATTATACCAGTTGATTTTATTTATTAATCATAAACTGGAAGCAGAAGAAAAAAGGAGTGCAAGTAAATTTGTTTGAAAAAATCAAAGATGCGATTCATCATATTGTAAAATCACGGCTGTTTGTATTGGTTCTTGCATTCTGTGTGATGTTTGCAATTCTGATTAACCGTTTATTCTATTTGCAGATTGTCAAAGGCGAGTATTATCTGAATAACTATAAACTTCAAATTCAGAAAACAAGAGAACTTTCAGGAACCAGAGGAAATATTTACGATAGAAATGGAAATCTGCTGGCATACAACGAACTGGCATATTCAGTAACATTTGAAGACAATATTCCGAGTGGTTCTAAGAAAAATGACACTATGAATGAGATTCTGGATCAAGTAATTCGGATTGTCGAAGCGCATGGGGATTCTGTGATTAATGATTTTGGGATTGTTCTAAATGCTGCCGGCAATTATGAATTCTCACAGACAAATGAGACCCTACGTCTTCGCTTTGTAGCAGATGTCTATGGGGAAAGAGAGATTGACCGACTTTCAGATGAACAAAAGAATCAGTCCGCTGAAGAAATCATACACTACCTATGTACAGATGATACCTATGGCTATGGAATCGATGATCAAAACCTGGAGAAGGCATATATTTTAAAGCTTGTAACACTTCGCTATGCGATTGGATTAAACAGCTTTCAGAAGTATATTCCAACCACACTGGCCTCCGATGTCAGTGACGAAACAGTGGCAGCGATTATGGAAAATCTGGATACAATGGACGGTGTGGATATCGCGGAAGATTCTCTGCGGCGCTACACAGACAGTCAGTATTTTGCTTCTATTATAGGTTATACCGGTAAAATTTCCCAGGAAGAGTATGATGCACTGAGCGAGGAACAACAGGAAAAGTATTCTCTTACAGATATTGTTGGAAAAGCCGGATTGGAACAAACAATGGATGAGGTACTGCAGGGAACCAAAGGTGAAATCAGCTATTATGTGGACAGTGTCGGAAAAGTGACAGATACGGTAAGTAAAACAGACCCGATCGCAGGCAATGACGTATACCTGACTATTGATAAGGATTTGCAGATTCAGACATATAAGCTGATCGAAGAAAAACTGGCAGGAATTCTGCTGACAAAACTCCGGAATGTTATGAATTATGATCCAAGCACAACCAACGATGCAAGTGAAATTATTATTCCTGTGGATGACGCTTATAATGCATTTATTGCTAATGAAATCCTGGATGAAACACATTTTGGTGCAGAGGATGCAGGGGCGGTAGAAAAAGCTGTTTATAGTGTTTTCCAAAATAGAAAAAGCACGGCAATTCAGGAAATTATGGCGGAGTTGAATAATCCAAATGCAGCTGCATACAAAGAACTTTCTGATGAAATGCAGGCTTATATCGATTATATATCGATAGATGTGTTAATGAAAGATACAGGGATTTTGAACCAGGAAGCCATTGATACAAATGATGAGACCTATCAGGCATGGGCAAACGAAGAGGAAATCAGCTTGTATCAATATCTGAATTATGCTATTTCCAGAAATTGGATTGATACATCCAAGCTTTCGTCAAATGTGTCAGAGCAAAGATATTCTAATTCTGAAGAGATTTATCAGGGTATTTTAACATTTTTAGAAGAATATTTGAATTCAGATGCAGACTTCGACAAACTTCTCTACAAATATCTTATAAAATCAGGGGGTATCAGTGGTGCACAAATATGTGCGATGGTATATGAACAGGGAGTACTTCCGATGGATGAGGCAGCATACAACGGCTTGAACACCGGAAGTGTGGATGCATATACCTGGCTGTACCAGAAAATAGAACAGCTGGAAATTACTCCGGGACAGCTGGCGCTGGAGCCTTGTACAGGCTCTGCAGTGGTCAGCGACCCGAATACAGGAGAAGTATTGGCCTGTGTTTCCTATCCGGGGTATGACAATAACCGTTTGGCCAATACAATGGATTCAAACTATTACAGTCAGTTGGTTACAGGATTGTCAAGACCATTCTACAATAATGCAACACAAGAGAGAACCGCACCCGGATCAACCTATAAGATGCTGTCAGCAGTGGCAGGTCTGACAGAGGGCATCGTAACCGGCGAGTCTACATTTTATTGTACCGGAGTATTCGATAAAGTGACTCCAAGCCCAAGATGCTGGATATATCCGGGAGCGCATGGTTATGAGAATGTCGTAACTGCGCTTAGAGATTCCTGCAATGATTATTTCTATAATATAGGATATGAGCTAGGCATGGTCGGAGATAAGTATGACAGCGATAAAGGTACAGATACACTTGCAAAATACGCAAAAGAATTTGGACTGGATGAAAAATCTGGAGTTGAAATTCCGGAATCAGAGCCACAGATTTCTGACAGCTATTCTGTTCAGAGCGCAATCGGTCAGGGTACGAATAACTATACAGTCAGCCAGTTAAATCGCTATGTTGCAGCCGTCGCCAATAGAGGCACGGTTCACAAACTGACCCTCCTGGATAAAACGACAGATGTAAACGGAAAAACCATTAAGAAATATGAATCAGAAGTTACCAATACCATCGATGAGGTTAGTGACAATACATGGAATCTGGTACATCAGGGGATGATTGCAATGGTTGCCGACAGCAGTACGTTTGATGGGCTGGAAATTACCATGGCCGGAAAAACCGGTACGGCACAGCAGAGTGATGTACATCCGGATCATGCGTTATTCGTGGGATTTGCACCGGCTGATTCTCCCCAAATTGCAATTGCAGTGCGTATT
>CASERA010000182.1 GCA_949290175.1 uncultured Ruminococcus sp. | reverse complement strand
CGTTGTAGTTTTCTATCATTACAACTTTTAAATACGGGCTGACTTCCGTATCCTGATTCACCAGTTCCTGCAAACAAAGAATCAAATGAATAATATCTTTTGCAATCACATACGCAGGAGCCGCTTTTGCACCAAAAATCACTGTAATCGGCGATGATGGGACTTTGCCGCTCTTAATCTCTAAATACTTGTGAATCACATACAGCGCATTCATCTGCTGCCGCTTGTATTCATGCAGACGTTTAATCTGAATATCATAAATAGAATCCGGATTCACTTCCACACCCTGTGTTTTTTCTAAATATTTGGCAAGAACTTTTTTATTCTCTTTTTTAATTTCCAATAGTTGGTTTAAAACCTTTTCATCCTCTTTGTATTCCAATAGTTTTTCCAACTCTTTTGCATCTTCGCGATATCCTGTTCCTATCTTGGAATCCAACAGCTCTGTCAGAAGTGGATTGCAGTGGAGCAGCCATCTGCGGAATGTAATACCATTTGTCTTATTATTGAATTTCTCCGGATATATCTGATAAAAATGATTCAGCTCATTTTGCTTCAGAATTTCTGTATGCAGTGATGCCACTCCATTCACACTGAATCCATAATGGATATCAATATGTGCCATGTGCACGAGATCTTCTTTATCAATTACAGCAACTCTTTCATCAGCAAATTTTCTTCGCACCTTATCATCCAGAATTTCAATAATTGGAATCAGCTGAGGCACTACTTCCTTCAGATAACTAATTGGCCATTTTTCCAGAGCTTCTGCCAGAATCGTATGATTTGTATAAGCGCAGGTCTTTGAAACCACTTCAATTGCGTCATCCATTCCCATTCCCCGCTCTGTCAGCAGTCGGATTAGCTCTGGAATAACCATAGTCGGATGCGTATCGTTAATCTGAATTACTGCATATTCCGGTAAATCATACAAATTGCATCCCTTTGCCGTACATTCATCCAAAATCAGCTGTGCTGCATTACTAACCATAAAATACTGCTGGTAAATTCTTAAAAGTCTTCCCTTTTCATCACTGTCATCCGGATACAAAAACAGGGTCAGATTCTTTGCAATATCCTCTTTATCAAAGGAAATTCCCTCTGTTACAATTCCGTCATCTACACTATCTACATCAAACAGATGTAGTTTATTCGTCCGATTATGATACCCCGTCACTTCAATGTCATACATTCTGGAGTTCAGCGTCAGGTTTCCAAACTGTACCGGATAAACTACATCCGTCTTCGTAAGCCAGCTCTGTTCTTCTATCCATGGATTTGGCAGCTCTTTTTGAAGTTTATTTTCAAAACTCTGTCTGAATAATCCCAAATGATAGTTCAGCCCGACACCATCACCATTGAGTCCGAGTGTTGCCATAGAATCCAGAAAACATGCTGCCAGACGGCCCAGTCCGCCATTTCCCAGTGACGGCTCCGGTTCTGATTCTTCTATTTCACAGATATCTTTTCCATTCCGTGCAAGTATATCCTTTACCTCCTGATAAATTCCGAGATTAATCATATTATTAGACAGCAGTTTTCCAATCAAAAACTCTGCTGAAATATAATACAGCTTTTTCTTTCCTTGATTCTGCTCCTTCTCTTTTGCCATATCCTGCACAATATTCAGAAGAGCATAATAAATTTCATGACTTGAAGCTTCTGAAATATTTTTTCCCAATTTTTCCTGCAATCCATTTTGTATCTGCATAATCGTTCTCCTTTCCATAGCAGAATTTCTTTATTCTTGATACTATCATTTTAATACCTTTTTTCTTTTTTTTCTTGTCAAATTCTCTCAAAAAGTAGTACAATACTATCAATATATTGAAAGGAGCCTCTTTATGAATCTGAATGAATACCAGAATTACCGGGAATCCAAAGAACATACTCCCTCTGATTTTCCTTACAATACATATCTTTGCTCCATTCCTCTTGATTTTTCGCAGGTTCCTCTTCATTGGCATGAAGAACCTGAACTGATTGTCATAAAAAAAGGGCAGGGCATCGTTTCCGTAGATTTTCAATCCTCAACTGTTTCCGCTGGTGATATCATACTGATTCTGCCCGGTCAGCTTCATGCAATCTCACAACAATCTAATTTTCACATGGAATATGAAAATATTATATTTCAGCCTTCGCTTCTGAACTCGGGCTCCAGTGATTTGTGTACGGATCGTTTTATCCAACCTTTGATGAACCGGGAATTAAGTACGGATACATTTATAACACCTGCTCTTTCCTATTATTCTGATGTTGCTCACTGTATCCACACCATAGACACACTTTGCTCCACCCGACCGCAAGGATACCAGCTTGCATTAAAAGGACAGCTTTTTCAGTTCTTTTTCATTTTAATTTCAAATCAAAAAAACAGGGATTACCGCTCCGTCCGCGAAGCAAAATCCCTGATGAAATTAAAAACGATATTAAAATATGTAGAAGAGCATTACAACGAGTCCATCACAGTCGAAGAAATTGCCGCTATCGTTTATTACAGTAAGTCTCATTTTATGAAATTTTTTAAAACTCATATGGGAACTAGTTTTATTGATTATTTGAACGATTATAGACTGACAATCGCTGCACGGCTGCTCATAACAACAGATTTGACAGTTCTGGAAGCAGCAGAAAAAACAGGTTTTAGCAGCATTTCCTACTTTAATCGAATGTTCCGGCGAAAATATCAAAAAACACCGCGGCAGTACCGTGAGAAAAATTAGGACATAAACCACGCAATCCAGGATTCTCCCCAAATCATAGCCAGCGTCATTCCCGCACAAAGAAACGGCCCAAATGCAAACT
>CASERA010000181.1 GCA_949290175.1 uncultured Ruminococcus sp. | reverse complement strand
TACTATATATGGGAGAAAAGAAGCAATGAAGAGTACAGTTCCGATTACAATGAGGAACATTGTCAACAGACCCATTTGGTAAAAGCCCATGGTGATCCATATAGAATATGAACCGCGAAGAACATCCAGCGCAATGATGTATCCGCTTACAATCATAATAAATCCCAGAATTGCAGATATTCTATGGAACTTCATTTTCTTTTCAGCACTTTTCTCATAGCGCACCAGATTCATTAACGATGTTTTGTACAGAAATCTGCTGTTTGAGATGACTAATATTAGTACCACAACGAATACAAAGATTGTTGTCTTAAAAATTGCACTGAAATCAAAGAAAGAAATTTCAGAATTGTTAATTCCTAAATTGAGCAATTCACTTATCATAAATACAATTCCTTTATGCGCCAGACCACCCAGGATAATTCCAGCAATAAACGCTCCAAAACAAATGAAAATATTTTCAAATGTCAGCAGAGATAATATGGCTGCTTTTCGATACCCCAGTAAAGCATAGATACCCAATTCTTTGGTACGTCTGCGAAGGAAAAAACGATTTGAATATGTCATATAAAATAAAACAAATATCATTAAAAAAATCGATATGGTGCTGCACATTGTTTCCACTCGTCCGTCAGTAGAGATTTTTTCTAACATTACCTTATTAACAGAAAAAGAGGTAAATGTAAAAAATACTATAATAACAAATGCGACAGAAACCAGATACAGAGAATAGAAAGAAAAATTCTTTCTCAAATTCTGCATCGCCATATAAAAAGTATTCATTAACGTTCGGCCTCCAATCTATTTGCATACAATTTAGAAACTTCTTCAACGATCTGTTCATAAAAGAGCTGTCTGTTCCTTTTGGATTTGTGCAGTTCTTGAATGATGTGACCGTCCTTGAAAATCAGAATACGGTTTGCAAAACTTGCAGCGTAAGGGTCATGTGTTACCATTAATATGGTAGTGTTGAGTTCATTGTTCGCCTCATACAAAGTGTTCAATAATTCTGTTGCAGAGTTAGAATCTAATGCTCCTGTAGGTTCATCAGCAAACAATATGCTTGGATGTTTAACAATTGCTCTTGCTGCGGAAGCACGCTGCCGTTGTCCTCCTGATAATTCGCTTGGATATTTATTGAGCTGTGACGCAATTCCAAAGCGTTCAGCCAAACTTTTAATCTTATTTTCTATTTTTTCAGGCGGCAGTTTTTTCAGCGTAAGTGGAACCGCTATATTTTCTTGAATTGTAAGACTGTCTAACAAAAAATATTCCTGGAAGATAAACCCCAGATGATCTCTGCGAAAATCGGCAGAGCCAGCATCGTTGAGGGATTTCAGATTAACATTATTGATATACACATCTCCGCTGGTAGGCTTATCAATAGTAGAAAGTACATTTAACAAGGTTGTCTTTCCGGAGCCAGATGCACCCATAATTCCAATGAATTCTCCTTCCATGACATCGAATGAAACCTTGTGCAGACTTGGTTTCTGTCCTTTTGTATAGATTTTAGTTATATCTTTTACTTTTAATACTGTACGCATTGTTATCTCTCCTTTCGCTATCGTACAGCTGAATTATAGCGTCCCTATGAAAAAGTGACATGAGTAAATCACGCAATTATTTTGCGTAATTTACTCATGTCATGAACTGATCTCCTCATGGATTTAATAATAGTGGGACCGTTATGGCAGAGATAGCTTGATGGATGAGCTGTCTGTTCCTTTGATGTCTGGTTCAGCAGAAGTTTTCTATATCTACTTGACTTTTAAATCTTACAAGTGTAATATTTGAAGTGAAACTATTTAATGTGAGAGTCACATCATTTCTGCCAGATACTTGGATGAAGGAGAAACATATCAATACAGAACAAGAGGGCTGCTGGATTGTGCTCTTATTTCGGACATCCTATATCCCGAAGTGATTGCATATGAAGAATGGAAGAATATTATGGGAGAACAGAATAATGGAAGATTTGAAATGGATTTTGAAGAAATACGGTTTTTTGATATTGTTGTTGTTGATAGTGGTAGTTATGATTTGTATCACTTTGGGGAAGAAGGATACTGAAAAAAGTGTGGAGATGGTTTGGGAGCCGCCGGTAGAAATTCCAAGCGAAACAGATGACAAGGAAATAGCCGCGGATGCTGAGACAGAAGTGTCGTCATTGGAAAATTCGGAACCGGTTAGTGTTCTTACCGGGGAAGAAGAGCTGCAATTACAAAATGACGCTCTCTTAGCAGCGCAGCAGTGTACGGATTTATATGAGGATATAGAAATTGTAGAAGCAGGACCGGATTATTCCTATATCAAAACCTTTACATTTGAACAGCAGCAGGCAGTGGTAGAGAGGCTGGGAGAATACAATGTTGTGAGTGTTTCAGACAATATGAATATGGAAAACTATGAGAAGGTGGAGGAATTCTATACTGTTTATTCAAGCGGCGAGAACGCCATGGTTACAGTATATAATGTCTGGCAGGATGGAGTAATAACCGCGCAGACCTTTATTCACAGAAATGGAGAAATACAATCTTATTATGTTGGTATCGGCTGGAAAGAGGGCGGTATTCCTGAAATAAGCGGAGTGGGCACAAATGATTTAGAGGAAATGAAATTAACAGAGAAGGGATATTTTATCTATACAAATACCGTGACAATCCCGCATGGAAATCTAAGAGAATATTACCGTGTAAAGCCATTATCGGATGAATGCAGGGAGCTGACAGAAAAATATATATCCGGTTTGAGTTTTGTCAATTATAACATGCTTGTAACAAATTGGGATGTCAGTAATGTAGAAGAAATTTTGATGCCGCGCATGTTTGAGGATATATATCGGGTCTGTACTGGTGAGATTCTGAAAACAGAAAACGGTAAAATATCAGCGGAAGTTTATGAGCGTGTGATGACGACCTGTTTTCCGGTATCCGTGGAGCAAGTGAGAAATTACTGTGGTTATGATGCGGGCAGTAATAGCTATGAGTACGAGATGATTTTTCCAAGACAGTTTCCTCCATTTGGTGAAGTCGTAGATTATACGCAGAATGGGGATGGCACGATTACGCTTTATGTGGATGGTGTTTGGCCAGATTATAACTCAGATTACGCTTTTTCTAATTGCATTGTGGTCCAGCCTTTTGAAGATGGTACTTTCAGGTATCTTTCCAATTCCATAGAAAAGCAGGAACTGGATATCCCAGTCGTAAAATAGAGGAGAGCATAGATGAGTAACTTTTCATAGTTGTTCTATGGTATCCTGGAAATTATTATTATTGATTGGAGGTGCATCTTATGCGGGTTATCTTTTTAACCTTTTTAGTTTTCAGCATAATGTTGTTAGGCGGTTGTCAAAATGTGAGCAATCCGAAGGAAAGTGATATAGAAACTGCAGAAAGTTCTTCCGAAACTGTTGATGAAGCTGAGGAAAAGGTATTTGAAAAAGGATACAATCTTCCAATTGATGAGGATGTAAAAGGAGCAGCGGAATCAGATTGTAAAGAGAAGATGACTCTGCTTCAGGAAATATATATAGGGGCGGATAAGGGCACGGCCTCCAATGTCGTGATTGGAGAAGAAACGATTGGACAGATGCTTTTAGTTCTTCAGGAAACAGAATGCCCTATTACGGCTGATGGTTTTCATTACAATATGGCTAATTATGAGAAAATGGAGCAATTTTTGAAAGCATCCCTCGATGGAAACAGCGGAGAAATTGTTACCTATAACGTTCATTCAAATGGAGGGATAAGCAGAAAACAATTTATTTTTGATGATACTGATATGTATGTATTAGGAACAACTGCAATATGGAATGATGAAAATCAGCCGGGAATTTCTTATACTTTCTACACAAGGCTTAAAAAATGGGAATATACTGAGAAAGGGTATTTCTCATTTGCGTATTGTGTACCTGAACCGCCGGATGTCAGCGAGGTTATAAATGGAAATGTCTTGATTCGGGTGAAACCGCAGGAAGAAAAAAAGATAGAGATTGCTGAAAAATATTTGCTGCCCATTGGATATCAGGGCAACAACTTGCTTTGTTCAAATTGGGACGCCGAACACCTAGAGGATTTGGATTATAATGGTTTGTTTGAATATTTATATTCAATAGAATATAAAGAACAGCTCGATAGTGACAAATATGTGGATGGAATACCAAAAGATGAATTTGAAAATTTGATTATGAGCTATTTACCTGTTACGGCAGAACAGCTTAGACAGTATGCAGTATATGATGCAGAGAGTCAGATGTATGCCTGTGCCAGATTGGGATGTTTTAATTATGCGCCGAATCAATTTGGAACTTCTTATCCGGAGATTACTGAAATACAGGAAAATGAGGATGGAACAATCACATTCACAGTAGATGCCGTGTGTGAGATGTTAGGAAATGATGCTGTGATGAGTCACAGGCTTACGGTTTTACTCCAGGAAGAGGGCACTATTGTTTATTTGAGTAATGAGGTCTTAGATGATGGGTTAAAGAAGATACCGAATTATCAATATCGGTTTGTTAATGAATAGGCATGGCAGCAAGTCGGGTAATAAGTCAATTGGTGTATTGACTTATTACCCGATTTTGTTATTTCCAGATATTCATGTCAGATAATATGGATAAGGCAATTTCAGATGCACCGCTTCCGGTCGCATCGGCATCGGCCGTAATATTTACAGCAAAAAAGTAAGTATGCTCAAAGTTTTCTACATAACCAATAAACCAGCCATTCACATCCTGTCCGTTTACACGTCCGGTTCCCGTCTTGCCATAGAGGTTCTTACTTTCGGAAGATGAGAGGCAGATGGAGTCTGTTACTGTATTGATGTTCTCCGGGGCAAAGTCAAAGCTGTTATTATACAATTTAGTTAAAAGCTCAACCTGTTCTATTGGGGAAATCTTTAAGGTTGATTCCATCCAGTAAGTGGAGAGATCACTGCTTATATTTTCATTTCCATACCCAATTTCCTGAATATAGGTTTTTACTGTGTCTGCCCCAAGCTGCTCATCCAGCGCCTGGAAGTACCAGTTGACAGAGGATTCCATTGCAGATTGGAGAGTCTGATTTGCATTCCATGAATCAAATGGATACACCTCATTGTTCCAGGCGATGAAGGAATTCTCAGGGGTAATGATACCCTGTTCCAGTCCGAATAAAGCATCGTATATTTTGTAAGTAGAGTTTGGTGCTACCCGCAGGGTGGCATGCTCCAAATCATGTATTTGCCAGGAATTACTCTCTAAATCATACAGCACAAAGCTTCCTTCATAGTCACCAAAATAAGTAGAAAGGTCTACATAGGAAACATTATCGGAAGATGAGTTCCAGTAATAACGGCTCCCATCGCCGGCATATGTGGATAAAGCCGGAGCAGCACCTATGAGCAGAACGGCAGTCAACAGAAAGATTGCTGCACCTGTCAACTTTTTCCATACAGTTGGTTTCTCATAGGAGGCAATATTGATAATCCGCCGCTTCATCTGATTCATGTTACTGCTGATCCCAGCAGCAAAGGGGAACGGCGTGAGTGATACTTTTTCCGCAAAGTTGATCAATGTATTGCCATAGTCCTCATAAGCATCTTCAGTGAGCATTTTCAAAACGGAAGTATCACATGCCACCTCCCTGTCGTTTCGCATTTCCTTTAGCGCATACCAGACAAAAGGATTGAACCAGTATAGTACGCCCGTGATATTCATCAGATAATTTGCCAGAGCATCTTTATGTTTGTAATGCTGTAGTTCGTGCAGCAGTATATAGCGCATATCTGTGGCATTATAGTCAGAGACCAGATGGATTGGCAGATATATACTTGGCTGAAACAGGCCTACAATGATGGGAGATTTCAAAAATGCTGTGCTGTAAACCGGAATGTCTTTGGTAATGTTCATTTCCTCTAAACAGCCTATGTACAGTTTATGCACTTCTTTATTTTGCAGCGGCAGTGCGGATTTTTTCAAAGTGTTCAACCGCTTTTTTGATCTAGCAACCAGTACAATCATCATAAGAATGCCTGCAATCCATACCCCCAACAATATGTATCCAGTAACGGATGGGGTCTTGCTGTTCACGGATAGAGCAAAATCATTCATCCAATTCGTGCTCCCGGTCGGGTTTGCACCCACGGTTTTTCCTATAGCAGTTCCGGCATTGG
>CASERA010000180.1 GCA_949290175.1 uncultured Ruminococcus sp. | reverse complement strand
TTTCAATCCTTGAATGTGCTGATAAGTACAGTGTTTTAGCGGACAATCAGATTTTTATTTGGTTTTTAGCTGGAAAAATCTCTGTCATAAAACAGGATTTTTCACATATACATGGGGTAGAGAGGTGGACAAGATGAATAAAGAAAAAAGAAAACAGCAGATACTTCATGTACTGGCAAAAACGGTGCGCAGACTGATGGAATCGGAGAATCTGGATTATGAAAAACTTCAGGAAATCCGTCTTAGGACTGGACAGCCATTGCTGATAGTCTGGAGAGGAAAAGAAATATTTCTTCCAAGCGGGAAAAAGAATAAGCATATTGTAACACAGGAAGAAATAAGAGAAACTTTGGAGTACAGCAGCCACTATTCTCTTTATGCATATGAGAATGAAATCCGTCAGGGATTTTTGACGATTGAAGGAGGACATCGGGTAGGAGTGGCAGGCAAAGTAATCCTGGAAAAAAATAAGGTGAAAAATATACAGTATATATCGTCGATAAATATCAGGATGTCTCATGAAATACTGGGGTGTGCGGATCAGGTGTTTCCTTTTATTTCAGAAAATAAACAGATTCTGCACACGCTGATTATTTCGCCTCCGTGCTGCGGAAAAACAACGTTAATTCGCGATCTGGTCCGCCAGATTTCAGACGGAAATCAATACGTGAAAGGATGTGCGGTTGGAGTTGTGGACGAACGTTCGGAACTGGGAGGGTGTTATCTTGGGGTTGCACAGAACAGGATGGGAAGCAGGACGGATATTTTAGACTGCTGTCCAAAAGCAGAGGGAATGATGATGCTGATTCGTTCCATGTCTCCTCAGGTTATCGCAGTGGATGAAATCGGAACAGAAGAAGACATCCGCGCAATTGAATATGCCATGCAATGCGGCTGTAAAATGATTGCGAGCATTCACGGACTTTCGATGGAGGAAGCGAAGAAAAAACCTATTCTGGGAGAAGTAATACAGAGAAAACGGTTTGAACGCTATGTGGTGCTCGGCAGTGAGACACATCCAGGAGTACTGAAGGAAATCTATGATGAACGGGGGAGTTTATTGTGCAGAGGATGCTAGGATGTATGCTGATTATAACGGCTACCACAGCGGCCGGATTTTTGTATGGAGCAGAACTCCAGCAGTATCTGGAAAAGCTGCTTTATATCCGGCACATTATTTACATGGTAAAAGGTGAACTGGAGTATTCTAATGCTCCGCTAAGTGAGGTTTTCGGGAGAGTATCAAAACGGGTAAGAGAACCATACCGTGTATGGCTGTGTGAGGTAGAGAAGAAAGTAAGGGGACGGGAAGAACAGGATTTTGCGAAAATCTGGAACCGCTCCATAGACAGATATTTAAAAGAATTGCATTTAAAAAGCAGTCATTCAATTCAGTTGAAGGAACTGGGGACATTTTTGGGCCAGTTGGATGGAGATACGACCCAACATACGATGCAGCTATACCTAAACAGGCTGGAGTTGGAGATTGAAAAGGTGCGGGAAGGAATGGCGGCGAAAAAAAGAATGGGCAGCTGGCTTGGGGTGATGGGAGGACTTTTCCTGGTGGTTGTGCTGCTTTAAGGAGAAGAGTAATAATAAAAAATCTGACAGGAGGTTCCCATGACAATAAATCTGATATTTAAAATTGCTGCTGTCGGCATCCTTGTTTCCATATTAAGTCAGGTGCTGAAACACAGTGGTAGGGAAGAACAGGCGTTTCTTACCAGTTTTGCGGGGTTAATTCTGGTACTGTCCTGGGTACTTCCCTATATTTATGATTTGTTCGTTTCCATAAAACAATTATTTTCATTGTAAAGGCAGGCGGAAAAGAGGAATTTTTATGAATATGCTGCAAATTGGTCTGATTGGAATGATTGGTGCTCTTTTAGCGGTTCAATTAAAAAGTGGAAGGGCAGAATACGGAATTTATATGAGCGCTGCGGCAAGCATCCTTTTGTTTGCCTGCATTGTAGACAAACTGGAAATTTTTCTTTATACGGTAGAACAGATTCGAAAATTTGTTACCATCGATGTGGGATATATTTCAGTCATGATGAAAATGATAGGAGTTACATATATTGCTGAATTTTCTTCCAGTATCTGTAAAGATGCCGGTTACCAGACAATCGCGGTACAAATTGAGATTTTCAGCAAGCTGACTATTCTGGCACTAGGTATGCCGGTGCTTCTGGCGCTGCTGGAAACCATACAGGAGTTTTTGTCATGATACGGGGGAAATGCCGGGTGGCAGCCGTATTTGCTGTATGTGCGTTCCTGGCCGGTGTAGTTTTTCCGGTTTTGTGGAGCAGCATTACTGTATGTGCAGCAGAAGAAACAACAGCAGAATCTGAACAGATGCTGAAAGAGAAAACGGAAGAAAATATACTTGGAGAATTTGATTTTTCGGAAATTGATGAGAGCCTGAGCAGAATGTTTCCAGAACAAAAAATGAAATTTCGGGAGGTGGTATTGGCACTGGTATCCAAAGAGAGCGGAAAAACAGGTGAAATATTGATGGAATTTGTAATGGACCAGGTGTTTTATGAATTTAAATACAATAGAGAAAATTTGGTTTATGTGCTTCTGATTGCAGTGATTGCGGCTGTATTTTCTAATTTTTCCAGTGCGTTTCAAAACAAGCAGGTTTCTGAAATAAGTTTTTATGTTCTCTATATGCTTCTGATTGCAATGTGTCTGAATACCTTTCGGATTGCAGTAGAAGGGGCCCAGTCCCAGTTGAATTTACTGCTGGAATTTATGCAGGTTTTGTGTCCCAGTTATTTTCTTGCAGTGGCGATTGCCTCGGGAAGCACCTCCTCATTATTTTTTTATAATGCAGCCTTATTTTTGATTTATGTGGCAGAGGTTCTGGTTTTGAGGTTTCTGCTCCCGATGATACAAGTTTATCTTATGGTAGAAGTATTAAGTAATCTGACAGGGGAAGCTTTTTTGTCGCAGTTTGCCCAGTTGATTCAGAAACTAGTTGCCTGGAGTTTAAAAAGTCTTCTTGCCTGTGTGGTCGGAATGAATGTGGTGGAGGGACTTTTGGCACCTGCTATTGATACACTGCAAAGAGGGGTGCTGTCTAAAACTGCGGAGGCAATTCCAGGTCTTGGAAATACCATTGGCAGCGTAACGGATATGGTGCTGGGAACCGCGGTTCTGATTAAAAACGGGATTGGAATGGCGGGAGCTGTTATTGCTGTTTCCATCTGTGTGGTACCGGTTATTCAGACACTTGTATTGTCTTTGCTGTACAAGGCTGCGGCGGCAGTTGTACAGCCTATATCGGATAAAAGGATTACCGCCTGTATCGGAAGTGTCAGCGAAGGGTATGAACTGCTGATGAAACTAATTTGTACAACAGGGATACTTTTCCTTCTGACAATTGCTGTGGTGGCGGCATCAACGTCATAACCGGGGAGGGAGTGTATGTTGGAATATGTATATCAGTGGATTCAGAATCTGGCAGTGTATCTGATTCTGGTTACAGCAGTGATGCAAGTAATTCCAGGAAAAGAATATAGAAAATATGTACAGTTTTTTGCAGGGATGGTTCTAATCCTGCACTTACTGACGCCGGTTATGAAACTGACAGGAGCAGAAAAAGGGTTTTATGAACTGTATCACAGCAGAGAATATGAATTGCAGAAGAGAGAAATAGAAAGACAGGCGGATTATCTGGAAGATTTGGATATTCTGGAGTTTCTTCCCGAAGAATATTATGTAGGGGGCGAAAGCAGTCTGTCCGGGGAAGAAAATGCACAGGAGAACGAAAAAGACGAAACAGGCAGCAGAATAGAAGTGGAGGAGATTCAGCTTGGAGAATAAATGGAGAGCATGGCTGTCCAGGATAATGGAGAAGGGAAAAATGCCGAAAAAGAACCAGCTTTTGATTCTGATGCTAATCGGGATTCTTCTGGTTGTAATTGTATTTCCGGTTTCGGACAGCAACGAAGGCACAGGGGCCATTTCAAAAGAAGAGAATGAAGCTGTGGATATACAGGAAACGGAAAATTATGAAAAATCGCTGGAAAGGAGGGTAGCTAAAACTCTGGAATATGTGGATGGAGTGGGTAGGGCTGAGGTGATGATAACATTAAAATCTTCCGGTGAAAAAATAATTGAAAAAGACCAGCAGACCAGCAGTCAAAAAACGGATGAAAAAGACAGTAAAGGAGGAACCAGAACTTCGGAAGACCGTATAACGGATTATAACAGTGTCTATGAACAGGAGTCAGACGGCGCGCAGTCTCCCTATGTAAGTAAGGAGATGGCACCGGAAATCGAAGGAGTTGTGGTTATTGCGGATGGCGGGGATAATCCGGTAGTAGTTCAGAATATCACAGAAGCGGTACAGGCATTATTCGGCGTAGAAGCGCATAAAATTAAAATAATGAAACGGACAGATACATAAAAAGGAGGATTCCAATTGAAACGTTTATTTAAGAAAAACCAAATCATCATTACAGCACTGGCAGTTATGATTGCTGTTGCGGGATATCTGAATTATTCCGGACGTTTGTTCGGTGGGATTCAGGAAAGTGCGAAAGAGGCAAATGCAGATATGGCAAATAAGGAACTTCTGGATATTTCAGAGGAAGACATTGAAACAGGGAGTGGTGAAATTGCAAGCAATGATTCTGAAATTGAAGGGACTCCCGGGGAGGCAGTTCTGACGAGCACAGGAGCGGAAAATACAGTGGCTCAGGCAAAAGTTGCTCGTGAGCAGGTACGTGCCCAGAATAAAGAAACCTTACAGGCAATCATTGATAATACCAATATCAGTGAGGAAGAGAAGCAGGATGCCATTGCACGGATGCTGGAATTAACGACCTTGTCGGAGCAGGAAGTTGCAATTGAAACACTGATGGCTTCTAAAGGATTTTCAGAAGCGGTGGTCAGTTTGACGGCAGATTCTGCAGATGTAGTAGTAGATGCTGCTGAATTGTCAGATGCCAACCGTGCTCAGATTGAAGATATTGTAACACGTAAAACAGAAATTGCACCGGAAAATATAGTGATTACTCCGATTTATGAAACGAAAAGCAGTGAGGGAACAGTTGGAAGTGACACAGCAGAAGGAGAAAACTAAGTCTACAACTCAAGTTTTTAGGTGATTTTGAGGGAAACAGATTGCGGTGGACAAATGCTTATGATAAACTAAAAAAATGTGTGAAGATAGTAGAGAACAGGAGAAGAAATAAAATGCCAGACATTATGAATGAAATAAAGAAACGAAGAACATTTGCGATTATCTCTCATCCGGATGCAGGGAAAACGACACTGACAGAAAAATTTTTGCTGTACGGAGGGGCAATCAACCAGGCAGGTTCTGTAAAGGGAAAAGCAACTGCAAAGCATGCGGTTTCTGACTGGATGGAGATTGAAAAAGAAAGGGGTATTTCCGTTACCTCCTCTGTACTTCAATTTAATTATGATGGATATTGTATCAACATTCTGGATACACCAGGTCACCAGGATTTCTCGGAAGACACATACCGTACACTGATGGCGGCAGATTCAGCCGTGATGGTAATCGATGCATCCAAAGGTGTGGAAGCACAGACTCGAAAATTGTTTAAAGTTTGTGTCATGCGTCATATTCCGATTTTTACCTTTATCAATAAGATGGACCGGGAAGCCAAAGATACGTTTGATTTGCTGGATGAGATTGAGAAGGAACTTGGAATTGCAACATGTCCGATTAACTGGCCGATTGGCTCCGGAAAAGAATTTAAAGGGGTTTATGACAGACAGAAAAAAGAAGTCGAATTATTTTCTGATACAAAGAAAGGAACAGCAGTCGGAGAAGTTAAAAAAGTGGATATCAATCATGCGGAAATTGATGAGCTGATTGGAGCAGAGGCAAAAGCAACGCTGGAAGATGAGATTGAACTTCTGGACGGGGCAGCAGCTGAATTTGATCAGGAACTGGTAAATAAGGGAGAATTATCACCTGTATTCTTTGGATCTGCTCTGACAAATTTTGGAGTAGAGACATTTTTAGAGCATTTCCTTGCTATGACGAGCTCTCCGTTGCCTAGAATGTCAGATCAGGGAATGATTGATCCAATGAAAGAAAAGGATTTCTCTGCATTTGTCTTTAAAATTCAGGCGAATATGAATAAAGCGCACAGAGATAGAATTGCGTTTATGCGTATTTGCTCCGGTAAATTTGAAGCGGGGATGAGCGTATACCATGTGCAGGGAAAAAAAGATGTTCGTCTCTCACAGCCGCAGCAGATGATGGCGAGTGAAAGAAAGATGGTAGAAACAGCGTATGGCGGCGATATTATCGGAGTTTTTGATCCGGGAATCTTTTCTATTGGTGATACCCTGACGGCATCCAAAGAAAAGTTTGTCTATGAAGGAATTCCGACCTTTGCACCAGAGCATTTTGCAAGAGTGCGCCAGGTGGATACAATGAAACGGAAACAGTTTGTCAAAGGAATCAATCAGATTGCACAGGAAGGTGCAATTCAGATTTTCCAGGAATACAATACAGGAATGGAAGAGATTATTGTAGGCGTTGTAGGCGTCTTGCAGTTCGATGTTTTGAAATACCGTCTGGAAAATGAATATAAGGTAGAAATACGTTTGGAAAATTTGCCGTATGAGCATATCCGCTGGATTGAAAATGAAGAATTTGATATGAACAAGTTGGTTGGAACCTCTGATATGAAGAAGATTAAGGATTTAAAAGATCGTCCGTTGCTGCTTTTTACCCACGAGTGGAGTATTCGGATGACCCAGGAGCGCAACGAAGGACTGATTCTGTCCGAATTTGGACGTTCCTGATATTCCCCCTTTGCAAATATAGGGATATTTGCTATAATATGAAAAGAAGATTATCGCAAAGAACAGACAGCGAACAGGAGGGTCTTAACATGTCAAAGGATGAAAGAAATATTTATACAATACAGAACGACTCCAGTATGGGAGAGGTAAAGATTGCAGATGAAGTAGTTGCAATTATTGCGGCACTGGCGGCGACAGAAGTAGAAGGCGTGGCTTCTATGGCTGGTAATATTACCAATGAGCTGATCAGCAAGCTTGGAATGAAGAACCTTTCTAAGGGGGTAAAAGTGGACGTACTGGAAGGTGTTGTAACTGTTTCTCTGGCACTGAATATGAAGTATAATTACAGTATTATAGATGTTTCTGCCAAGGTACAGGAAAAGGTGAAGAATGCGGTGGAAAATATGACAGGTCTGGAAGTGGCAGATGTCAATGTGAAAGTGGCAGGCGTGGAGATGGAGGATCAGGAAACTGTAAAATAACCTTTCCATTGCCAAGAATAGCATGGGTGTAGTATAATAAAGGATGTCGCAAGGCATCCTTTTTCCGTGTGCAGGAATCAGATGCATAGACAAAAGAAAAAGGATGATAAAAACGATAGATACGGAAGGAGCCGATATGGTAAGAACAGAACTTCGGGAGCACATTTTTAAAATGGTGTTCCAGATTGAATTTAACAAACCAGAAGATATGCCCGAGCATTTGGAGTTATATCTGGAGGAACTTCAAAGTGCAAAGGATAAAGATAAAGAATATATAGGAACAAAGTACCGGGCTGTTGTCTCGAAGATTCAGGAGATTGATGAAATTTTGAATGAGAAGACAACGGGATGGAAAACTACAAGAATGAATAAAATTGATCTGGCAATTTTAAGGCTGGCAGTTTACGAGATTCAGTGGGATGAGGAGGTCCCGACAGGAGTGGCAATCAATGAGGCGGTTGAACTGGCAAAACGGTTCAGCGGTGAAGAAGGTCCGGCATTTGTAAACGGGGTACTTGCAAAAATAGCAGGATAGAAACAGTGAGGCGGATACATGATAAAGAACGTCTATACGGTAAAACAGGTTAATACCTACATTAAAAATATGTTTACACAGGATTTTATGCTGAACCGGATTTATGTGAAAGGGGAAGTATCAAACTGTAAATATCATACCTCGGGACATATATATTTTTCGTTGAAGGATGAGTCCGGCACGATAGCCTGCGTTATGTTTGCAGGCTCACGGTCAGGACTTTCTTTTCGTATGCAGGAGGGGCAGCAGGTGGTTGTGCTGGGTTCGGTCAGTGTGTATGAACGGGACGGCAGATACCAGCTGTATGCAAGAGAAATTATTCTGGATGGTGCGGGAGAACTGTATTTAAAGTTCGAGGCGCTGAAAAAGGAATTGGAAGAAATGGGAATGTTTGCGCAGGAATACAAAAGGCCGATTCCCAGATTTGCGAAAAGAGTAGGAATTGTGACAGCACCGACCGGTGCAGCGGTGAGAGATATTATGAATATTTCAGCAAGAAGGAATCCCTATGTTCAGCTGATTCTTTATCCGGCACAGGTACAGGGAGATGGTGCGGCAGAAAGTATTGTACGGGGAATCCAAATGCTGGAACAGCAAAAACCGGATGTCATAATTGTAGGCAGGGGCGGCGGTTCTATCGAAGATTTATGGGCGTTCAATGAGGAAATCGTTGCGCGGGCAATTTTTGAATGCAGTATTCCGATTATTTCTGCCGTGGGGCATGAAACGGATACTACAATTGCAGATTATGTAGCAGATCTGCGTGTGCCGACGCCTTCTGCAGCAGCAGAGATGGCAGTTTATGAATATTTGGCAGTGGAAGCGCAGATGCAAGAGTTTTGGATGCGGATGAGAAAAGATATGGTCCGGAAAATAGAGCTGGAGCGGCAGCGTCTGGAGCATTCTGCACTGCGGTTGAAGTTAATGCATCCGGGACAAAAGCTGAATGAAAACAGACAGTACGCCGCAGATTTGGAGCTTCGCATTCGAAACCGGATGCATACGGTTTTGGAGCAGAAAAAGCATCAGTTTGCGATTTATATAGAAAAAATGAAGGGATTATCCCCTTTGGAAAAGCTGAATCAGGGATATTCTTATACAGAGAATCAACAGGGCAGAAATATCAGAAGAATTTCAGATACTGCAGCCGGAGAAAAGATTCGGGTGTATGTGACTGATGGCTGTATAGAAGCTGAAGTGAAAGAAGTGCACGACCAGGCATGGAGTGAAGCGAAGAAGGAGGACTGAGATGGCAGGAAAGAGAAAAACAGAAACGGATGCCGTAACACAGGTAAAGGAGACAACTTCCCTGGAAGAACTGTTTGAAAAGCTGGAGGAAGTAATTGCCAAAATGGAGTGTGCGGATGTGACGCTGGAACAGTCCTTCACATTTTATAATGAAGGAATGCAGCTTTTAAGACAATGTGGGGAAGCGATTGATACAGTGGAAAAGAAAGTACAGATTCTGGATGAGAATGGAGACGCTCATGAATTTTAAGGACATGCAGATAGAAAAAACGAGGAAAATAGAAGAAATTCTAAAATCTTACCTTCCAAAAGCGGAGGGATATCAGCAGCTGATTATGGAGGCAATGGAATACAGTCTGATGGCGGGAGGAAAAAGACTGCGGCCGATGCTGATGCAGGAAACATACCGTCTGTTTGGCGGAACGGGACGTGTGATTGAGCCGTTCATGGCAGCAATTGAGATGATTCATACGTACTCGCTTGTACATGATGATCTTCCGGCAATGGATGATGATGAATACCGCCGCGGCAGGAAAACGACTCACGTAGTGTACGGAGAGGACATGGGAATTCTGGCGGGAGATGCGCTTTTGAATTATGCATTTGAGACGGCAGCACAAGCGTTTGATATGGAGCCCTCTCAGAGTCTGCGGATTGGAAAAGCCCTGCAGATACTTGGAAGAAAAGCCGGAATTTATGGAATGATTGGAGGTCAGGTTGTAGATGTGAAATCTTCCGGAGAGATGATTTCCGGAGAAAAAATGGACTTTATTTACCGCCTGAAAACCGGTGCACTCATTGAATCTTCCATGATGATTGGAGCGGTATTGGCAGGAGCCGGCGCGGAAGAAATCCGGCAAGTGGAGGAAATTGCAGGCAAAGTAGGTATGGCGTTTCAGATTCAGGATGATATTTTGGACGTGACAGGTACGATGGAGGTACTTGGCAAGCCGGTACACAGTGATGAAAAAAATGAGAAGATGACCTATGTGGTCTGGAAAGGGATGGATACAGCGAAACAAGAGGTGGAAAAGTTTTCCCGCGAAGCGATTTTTAGTCTGAAAAAATTCCATCCTGCTGATTCTTATTTAGAAGAATTACTGGAATCATTAATATATCGAGAAAGATAAAGGGGCGAACCTTATGTTATTGGAAAAAATCCAAAAAGAAAATGATATCAAGCAGCTAAATGTGGAGGAACTGGAAGGCTTAGCGGCCGAAATCAGAGAATTCCTGATTGAAAAAATCAGTGTGACAGGTGGGCATCTTGCATCAAACCTGGGGGTTGTAGAGCTGACCATGGCACTGCATCTGGCGTTTGATCTGCCACATGATAAGCTGATTTGGGATGTCGGGCATCAGTCCTATACCCATAAGCTTTTGACGGGCAGAAGGGAAGGATTCGAAGATTTAAGGAAATACGGCGGAATGAGCGGCTTCCCAAAGAGGAAAGAAAGTGCCTGTGATGCCTTCGATACGGGACACAGTTCTACTTCGATTTCAGCAGGGCTTGGATATGTGGCTGCCAGAGATATCAAGGAAGAGAAGCACAGTGTTGTTTCTATCATTGGAGACGGGGCGATGACCGGAGGAATGGCATATGAAGCATTGAATAATGCGTCACGTTTGAAGAGTAATTTTATTATTGTACTGAATGACAATAATATGTCAATTTCTGAAAATGTAGGCGGAATGTCCCGGTATCTGAATGGCCTTCGCACGGCTCAGGCCTACACCGGGCTGAAAAAGAGTGTGGAAGATACGTTGATGAAGATTCCGGTGCAGGGAGAAAAGATTCTGTACCATATGAAAAAAACGAAGAGCGGTATTAAACAGCTGTTTGTACCGGGAATGCTTTTTGAAGATATGGGAATTACGTATCTGGGGCCTGTAGACGGGCATGATATTCGGAAGCTGTATAAGACTTTGAATGAGGCAAAAAGGGTGGATCATGCCGTTCTTGTACATGTTTTGACCCAAAAAGGAAAAGGGTATAGACCGGCAGAAGAGAATCCATCGGTATTTCACGGAATTGTACCATTTGATATTGCCACAGGAAGACCTAAGGCAAAAGCATCCAAAGACAGTTATACTGATATTTTTTCCAAGGTGTTGTGTGATATAGCAAAACAGGATAAAACCGTGACGGCGGTCACGGCGGCAATGGCGGATGGTACAGGACTGGCACGGTTTGCAAGGATGTTCCCGGAACGTTTCTTTGATGTGGGAATTGCGGAAGAGCATGCAGTGACTTTTGCAGCGGGAATGGCGGCAGGTGGTATGAAACCGGTCGTGGCTGTATATTCTTCTTTTTTACAGAGAGCTTTTGATCAGACGATACATGATGTCTGTCTTCAAAATCTTCCGGTTATGCTTGCGGTAGACCGTGCAGGACTCGTGGGAAGTGATGGTGAGACGCATCAGGGATTATTTGATTTATCATTTCTTTCCATGATACCAAATATGACCATCCTGTCCCCGAAAAATCGCTGGGAAATGGCAGATATGGTGCGGTTTGCAGTAGATTTTGAATATCCGGTTGCACTGCGTTATCCAAGAGGAGAGGCGTATGAGGGGATGAAAGAATTCCGTGCTCCCATCGAATATGGAAAAAGTGAACTCCTTTATGAGGAGGAAGGTATTGTAATCCTTTTTGTCGGCCATATGGCAGAACTGGCAGAAGAAGTCCGGCAGGAACTAAAAGAAATAGGATACAGCTGTTCTTTGGTCAATGCCAGGTTTGTGAAGCCTTTGGATACCGGACTTCTGGAGAAGTTAAAGGGTGATCATAAATTATATGTGACGATAGAGGAGAATGTATTAACCGGAGGGTTTGGCGAACAAGTGATGGATTATGTATCCCGTGCAAAGCTGGATGTGCAGGTTAGATGTATCGGGATTCCGGACGATTATGTGGAGCACGGTAATGTAGATTTACTTCGCAGAGAGGTCGGACTGAATAAAGATACGATTGTAAAACGAATTATTGCAGATTACTGCGTATTATGTAATGATAGGGAAAGGTTAAAATGAAAGAACGATTAGATGTATTGCTGGTAAAGAGAAATTTGGCAGAATCCCGGGAGAAGGCAAAGGCGGTCATTATGGCGGGAAATGTTTTTGTAGAAGGTCAGCGGGAAGATAAAGCGGGAACCACATTTCCGGATACGGTAAATATTGAAGTACGCGGACATGCCCTGCCTTATGTGAGCAGGGGTGGGCTGAAACTGGAAAAAGCGATTGCAAACTTTGATGTCAATGTGGATGGAAAAGTATGCACGGATGTAGGTTCGTCCACTGGCGGGTTTACAGACTGTATGCTCCAGAATGGTGCCACAAAGGTATTTGCAATAGATGTGGGAAGAGGACAGCTTGACTGGAAATTAAGACAGGATTCCAGGGTAGTATGCATGGAAAAAACAAATATCCGCTATGTGGTACCGGAGGATCTGGGAGAGCCGATTGATTTTTCCTCTATTGACGTATCATTTATTTCTCTAACGAAAGTGCTGGAGCCTATCCGTAATTATCTGAAACAGGATGGAGAAATTGTAGCACTGATTAAGCCACAGTTTGAAGCGGGACGTGAAAAAGTTGGCAAAAAGGGAGTTGTGCGCGAAAAGAGCACACACCACGAAGTGATCGAGAAAGTTGCAGCTTATGCGAAATCCATTGGGTTTCAGATATTGAATATCGATTTTTCTCCTATTAAAGGTCCGGAGGGGAACATCGAATATTTAATCCATTTAAAAAAATCTTCGAATCCGGATAAGGAGGGGATAGCTGCGGATTTAAATTCTGTCGTAGATCAGGCGTTTGAGACGCTGGCAAAATAAGAGGTGGAATATGGATCATTTTTATATTATTACGAACCAGCTGAAAGATACGGACTGCCGGATTACAAATGAAATCAAAGAATATATTGAAAAGCATGGTAAAATATGTACTCTGGCTCAGGAAGATGCACAAGGCTATATTCTGCCGGGAACGATTCCGGAAGGGATTGAATGTGCCATTGTACTTGGAGGCGACGGTACGTTGATTCGGGCAGTGAGAGAGCTTGTAGATTATTCTTTTCCGCTTTTAGGGATTAACCTGGGAACGCTGGGATATCTGACGGAAGTGGAGATTCAGGACTATCCGTCTGCTTTGGACAGACTGTTTGCCGGGACCGTGGAATTTGAAGACCGGATGATGCTGAGTGGAGAAGTAGAGGGAAGAAACTTTTCCGGCACGGCGATGAATGATATTGTTATTACCCGTGATGGGAGTCTTCGCGTTGTACATTTTAATATATATGTCAACGGAACGCTGCTGAACAGTTATATGGCAGATGGTGTAATTATTTCTACACCGACAGGAACAACGGGCTATAATTTATCTGCAGGAGGTCCGGTTGTGGAACCGACAGCGAGCATGTTTGTCATTACCCCTATTTGCTCCCATGCTTTGAATACGAGCAGCATTGTGCTGTCAGCTGAGGATACGATAGAAGTGGAAATCAGCCGGGGCAGATATGGAAAAAACGAAGAAGCGATTGTGACGTTTGATGGAGCGGATATGATGAAGCTTGGCACAGGTGACAAGGTGATTGTAAGAAAATCAGAACATACCACCAGACTGGTGAAACTGAGCAGAGAAAGCTTTATGAAAACAATGCGTAAAAAAATGAAAGGAAACTAAAAGAATGAAGGTCAGCCGTCATGCGAAAATTATTGAATTAATTACTCAGAATAATATTGAAACACAGGAAGAACTGGCAGAATATCTGACAAAAGCCGGATTTAAAGTGACTCAGGCTACTGTTTCCAGAGATATCCGCGATTTGAGGCTTACGAAGGTATCTGTGGATGGCGGAAGGCAGAAGTATGTAGTGCTCAGACCGGAAGAAAGTGAAATGAATGAAAAATATATCCGGATTTTGAAAGATGGATATGTTTCTATGGATATGGCACAGAATATTCTTGTAATCAAAACGGTTTCCGGGATGGCGATGGCAGTTGCGGCCGCAGTTGATGCGATGAAATGGAAAGAAGTCGTTGGATGTATTGCGGGAGATGATACCATTATGTGTGCGATTCACAGTGTAGAGGAGACAGTAGATGTAATGGAAAAAATCCGCAAGATTGTGTCAAAAGGAATATAGGTAGAAATTATGCTGCAGAATTTACATGTGAAAAATTTAGCTTTGATTGATGAAATCGAGGTAGATTTTCAGCCTGGTTTGAATATTCTTACTGGAGAGACCGGAGCCGGAAAATCGATTCTGCTTGGCTCCATTCATCTTGCTTTAGGTGGAAGATATAGTGCTGATATGCTGCGCAAAGGTGCTAAATTCGGACTGGTAGAGTTGATGTTTTCTATCGAGAATCCACAGTTGGAAAAAGAACTGGAGGCGTTTGACATCTTTCCTGAGGGCGGAATGCTGATTTTAAGCAGAAAGCTGATGGAAGGAAGAAGTATCAGCAAAATCAATGGTGAGACAGTAACCATGGGATTGCTGCGGGATGTGGCAAGTCTTCTGATTGATATTCATGAACAGCATGAACATCAAAGGCTGCTGAATAAAAGAAACCATCTCACATTTTTAGACCTCTATGCAAAAGAACAGATTGATGCACCGAAGCGGAAGATGAAGGAGGTGTACCGAATCTATCAGGAGTGCAGCCGAGAGCTTGCAGAATCCGGTATGGATGAAAAAGAACGGCGCAAGGAAATTGATTTGACTGAATTTGAGCTCAACGAAATAGAGGGTGCACATCTAAGAGCAGGAGAAGATGAAGAATTAGAGACGTTGTATCACCGGATGACTGAGAGCCGGAATATCACAGAAGGAATTGGAGAAGCTTATCAGTACACCAGTGAGTCCTCTCAGGGGAATGCCAGTGATTTATTGAGCCGTGCAATCCGTTCTTTGCAGGAAATTGCGGATTGTGATGAAACCGGCAGCGCACTTTATGGTCAGCTGGTTGAAATTGACAGCCTTTTGAATGATTTTAATCGGGAACTGTCTGATTATGCCAAAAGTTTTGAATTTTCAGAAGAGGAATTTCATGAAACGGAAAACCGTCTGAATGAAATCAATCATTTAAAGGCAAAATATGGCAATACTGTCAGTGAAATCCTAGAATACGCCGAGGTAAAAAGAAAAAGACTAAATGAACTGGAACATTATGAATCTTATATTGGAGAACTTCAGAAGAAAACAGATGCTGCACAAAAACGAATGTATGAATGTGCAGAAAAGCTGAGTAAAATTCGAAAGAAAGCAGCAGTTTCTTTTACAAAAGAAATTAAAAAAGATTTAAAGGATTTAAACTTTCTGGATGTGCAGTTTGAAATGCAGTTTTCTGAAGAAGCAAAGCCGTCTTCAAATGGAATAGATGATGCGGAGTTTTTTATTTCTACAAATCCGGGAGAGCCTGCCAAACCGATGGGAAGCACTGCTTCAGGAGGAGAGTTGTCAAGAATTATGCTGGCAATCAAAACTGTTTTGGCGGATAAGGAGGATACGCCGACATTGATTTTTGATGAAATTGATTCAGGAATTAGTGGAATTACGGCCGGAAAAGTGGCGGAAAAGCTGCATATTATCGGACAAAAGCGTCAGGTAATCTGTATTACCCATCTTCCACAGATTGCTGCTGTTGCAGATGCTCATTACCTGATTGAGAAGAGTACGTCTGCAAATATTACAAAGACCGGAATTTCGCAACTGGATGAAGAAGCATCTGTTGGTGAATTGGCAAGACTTCTGGGTGGCGCATCTGTAACAAAACGGATTTTAGAAAGTGCGCGTGAAATGAAAGAACTGGCAAAGAGTGAATAGAATTCCAGTGTGAAAATTGAAAATCATCACATACTAAAACGGATACCGGAGGGTGTCCGTTTTCTTTTTAATTTTTTGACGGACCTGCTCCGAAAATGCAGGAAGGGATGTGACAGAATGAAGAAGTGGAAGTATAAAGCGGGCAGTTTTATTGCGGCAGTTGTATTGTTCCTGATGAGCGGATATGTAGGATGGACGATATCTGATGCGGGCGAAGGAACAGAAGTCAGTACGGAGGCAAGTCAGGGAGATACGGTACTGGTTGGAGGGATGCCTATAGGGATTTATATGGAGACAGACGGTGTGATGGTACTCGATACAGCTTCTGTAACAGGGATAGATGGAAAAGAATATGAACCTGCGGGGAATCTGGTCCGTTCAGGAGACTATATTATTGCGTTCAACGAGAAGGAGATTACCGATAAGAAACAATTGATAAATGAGTTAAAGGAGCTGAAAGAAGAACAAGTCTTACTGACATTACGCAGAAAAGGAGAGGAACTGCAAGTCAGGGTAAAACCAATTGAATGCAGCCCGGGAGAATATAAACTGGGAATCTGGGTACGGGATAACGTACAGGGACTGGGAACGGTAACTTTTATGACGGGCAGCAGTAAATTTGGTGCGTTAGGACATGGAATTCATGATACGGATACGAATGCACTGCTTGCGGTTACCGGAGGCACTTTGTACAAGACAAGCATCCATTCCATTCAAAAAGGGGAAAATGGGATTCCCGGAAGTATGGAAGGGATTATCGTCTATAACAGTTATAACTGTTTGGGAACTATTGAGAAAAATACAGAAGCAGGCATCTATGGAACCATCGATAAAATGGAAGAATTGTTTGAAGAACAAATTCCTGTGCAGACCGCATCTGCAGAAGAAATTGAAAAAGGGCCTGCTACAGTTCGTTGCTTTGTCGAAGGGGAAGTGAAAAATTATGATATCCAGGTGACAGATATCGACGCTTCCGGTCAAGAAGTAAATAAGGGAATTGTGATTCAAATTACCGACCCGGAGCTTCTTGAAAAGACGGGAGGGATTATTCAAGGTATGAGTGGAAGCCCCATTTTACAGAACGGAAAGCTCATTGGAGCAGTCACACATGTTTTTGTACAGGATTCTACAAGAGGTTATGGTATTTTTATTGAAAATATGCTCGAAAATCTTTAATCGTCATACTTTGTCGAATTCACTCGCTAAAAGCCACTTGATTCTGACATCTTCGCTAGATATAATATAGCAAGTGGCGTTTTTAGTTCAGGTCCTGATGGAGGAAGAGGGATTATGGAACATGTAAGCGTGGCTATCGCTGATGATAATGAGCGGATTTTAGATTTGCTGGAAGAAATCATCAATATGGATAAAGAGCTTCGTGTTGTAGGGAAGGCGAAAAATGGAGAGGAAATGTGTCAGATCATCAGGAATAAACAACCGGATGTTGTATTGCTGGATCTGATTATGCCGAAAATGGACGGATTGACAGTTATGGAGAAAATCAATCAGGACAAAACAATGATGAAGCATCCGGATTTTATTATCGTAACAGCAGTAGGCCAGGAAGAAATTACAGAAGATGCATTCAAAAAGGGTGCGAATTACTATATTTTGAAACCATTCAATAATGAAACATTGTTGAATCGGATAAAAACAGTCAGAAAATCAATGAAAAGCCACGAAAAGAGGAATGACGATTCATCGCAAATTCCCTCTGTTAGAGAAGAGGACCTGGAAAATCGTGTCACAAATTTACTGCATGAAATCGGAATACCTGCGCATATCAAAGGATATCATTACTTGAGGGATTCCATTATTATGGCGGTTGATGATATGGATGTACTCAATGCAATTACGAAAGTGCTGTATCCGACCGTTGCAAAAAGATACCAGACAACTTCAAGCCGTGTTGAAAGAGCAATCCGGCATGCAATAGAAGTCGCCTGGAACAGAGGAAAACTGGATACGCTGGATGAGCTGTTTGGATATACGGTGAGTACAGGGAAAGGGAAGCCGACAAATTCAGAATTTATTGCATTAATTGCAGATACCATTCAGTTAGAATACAAACATAGATAATCCTTTTCAATATTCTGAAAATGAGGTATAATAGAAAAAATGGCTTGTCGATATACCGAGAAAGTGGAGGGAAAGCTATGAAAAATATTTTATTTGCATCTTCAGAATGTGTGCCTTTTATCAAAACAGGGGGATTAGCGGATGTTGTCGGTTCTCTTCCAAAATATTTTGACAAAAAGAAATATGATGTCAGAGTCGTGCTTCCCAAATATTGCTGTATGAATCAGAAATGGAAAGACCGGCTGGAATATGTGAATCATTTTTATATGAACATCGCAGGACAGGACCAGTATGTCGGAATTTTGCAATACGTGCAGGATAAGATTACATTTTATTTTATTGACAACGAATATTATTTTAGTGGATTTGCACCATATGACGGCGACCAAAAATGGAATATCGAAAAATTTGCATTTTTTTCAAAAGCAGTTCTGAGTATTCTTCCGGTTATTGGATTCAGACCGGATTTGATACACTGTCATGACTGGCAGACAGGACTGATTCCGGTTTATTTAGATAATTTCCGTTATCTTGGGGAATATTACAGAGGAATTAAAACAATTATGACGATACATAACCTGAAATTCCAGGGGGTATGGGATACCAGGACGGTACGTCATATTACCGGATTGCCGGAATACTATTTTGCGCCGGATAAGCTGGAGGCATACAAAGATGCAAACCTGCTGAAAGGCGGTATTGTTTATGCAGATAAGGTAACTACGGTAAGCCAGACTTATGCAGAGGAGATTAAGACACCGTTCTTTGGAGAGGGATTGGACGGATTAATGTCAGCACGTTCGAATGACCTCTGCGGAATTGTAAATGGTCTGGATTATAGCGAATACTGCCCGTTTAAAGATACCAGAATTGCAAAGCGTTTTACGGTGGACACATTCCGTAAAAATAAAGTATCCAACAAAGTATCACTTCAAGAGGAACTGGGGCTTGAAAAGGATTCTAAAGTCATGATGATTGGAATTGTATCAAGGCTGACAGACCAGAAAGGTTTTGATTTGATTGATTGCGTGATGGACGAACTATGTCAGGATGCAGTACAGATTGTTGTTCTGGGAACGGGGGACGTAAAATATGAAAATATGTTCCGCCACTTCGCATGGAAATATTCTGGAAAGGTTTCTGCGAATATTTTTTATTCCGAAGAGTTGTCTCATAAGATTTATGCCTCTTCAGATGCATTTTTAATGCCGTCTTTATTTGAGCCATGCGGCTTGAGTCAGCTGATGAGTCTTAGATACGGAACCCTTCCGATTGTTCGAGAAACAGGAGGTTTGAAAGATACGGTAGAACCGTATAACGAGTTCGAGAAGACCGGAACCGGATTTAGTTTTAAGAATTATAACGCGCATGAAATGCTGAATACAATCCGTTATGCAGAACGGATTTATTATGACAAGAAGAGGGATTGGAACAAAATCGTGGAACGTGCGATGGAAAAAGATTTTTCCTGGAAGAGCTCTGCAAAGCAGTATGATGAACTATATAAGAGCCTGATAGGAAAATAAAAGTAGATTTACATAGGAGAGTATATGACATGAAGATTATTGACAGACTGAACGAAAACAAAATACATATTTCATTTGAGATTTTTCCGCCAAAAACGGATGCCGGATATGAGAAAGTAAGAAAAGCTGCTGAAGAAATTGCAGGACTGCGTCCCGAATTTATTAGTGTAACATATGGTGCGGGCGGTGGTACCAGCAAAAATACAGCAAAAATAGCTTCTTACATTAAGCATGATCTTCATGTAGAAAGTCTGGCACATCTGACATGTGCCTCATCAACAAAAGAAGAAGTGCATCAGGTCATTGAGAATTTGAAAGAATTAGGAATTGAAAATATATTAGCCCTTCGGGGGGATATCCCTCAGAATACGGTTTTCCCATCTGAGGACAGATATCATTATGCATATGAGCTAGTGGAAGAGATTCGAAAAAGCGGCGATTTTTGTATAGGTGCTGCTTGTTATCCGGAGGGCCATGTAGAGAATGAACATAAGGAGGATGATATTAAATATCTAAAGCAAAAAGTGGACAGTGGTGTGGATTTTCTGACGACACAAATGTTCTTTGACAATGATATCCACTACAATTTTCTGTATCGTATCCGGGAGGCAGGAATTACGGTGCCGGTTCTGCCGGGAATTATGCCAATTACAAGTGCAAGACAGATGAAGAGAAGCTGTGAATTATCCGGAACTGTATTCCCGAGAAGATTCCAGGCAATTCTGGACAGATTCGGAGACAGCCCTGAGGCAATGGAGCAGGCAGGAATCGCATATGCGACTGATCAGATTATAGATCTTCTGGCGAATGGTGTAAAAAATATTCACATTTATTCGATGAATAAACCAGAAGTTGCGGCGGCTATTATGCGCAATATATCGGAAATTATCAAATGCTAGAGGTGAATGAAATGGACAGAATGACAAAAGAGGCCATCCGTTATTTGGGGTATGGGAAACATGCAGCGGATGAGCAGACGCTTGCTATGATTTCAGAATCGTTTCGAAGTCTGGAATCAGCAGCTAGTCCGAAATCCATTTACCGTATTTTTGAACTGGAGCAAAAAGGAGAAGAACATTTTCAGATTGCCGGAGTAGAGATGAAAAGCCGGAGCTTAGGAAGAAATCTGAAAGGCTGTGATAAGATCATTCTGTTCGGTGCAACGCTTGGAACCGGTGTTGACCGTCTGATTACAAGAACATCTCTTACAGATATGGCAAAGGCGGTAGTGCTTCAGGCATGTGCGGCAGCAATGCTGGAAGAATACTGTGATGGATGTCAGGAGAAAATCGGAAAAGAGCTTGAGCGGGAGGGCCGGTATTTAAGACCACGGTTCAGTCCCGGATACGGAGATTTTGATATCTGTTATCAGAAACCGCTGATGAGGATGCTGGATTGTGCAAAAACCATTGGACTGACGATGACGGAGAGTTATATGATGACTCCGACAAAATCTGTGACTGCTGTGATTGGGGCAAGCTGTATCAAAGAACACTGTCATGTGAAAGGATGCGAGGCATGTTCCAAAAAGGACTGTGAATATAGAAGGGATACAATATGATACTAGAACGTTTAGGAAAAGAACTGCTGTTTTTTGATGGAGGAATGGGAACGCTTCTCCAGGCAAGAGGGCTGATGCCGGGAGAATTGCCGGAAATTTGGAATTTAAACCATGCTGAGGAAATTATAGAAATCCACAGACAATATTTTGAAGCAGGAAGTGACATTGTCTTGACCAATACGTTTGGCGCAAATGCATTGAAATTTCATGATGATTCCTGCTCTTTGAAGGAAATTGTAGAAGCGGCTGTAAAACATGTCAAAGAAGCGGCCAGACAGGGGGTAAAGGATGGAAGGACTGTTTATACCGCCCTGGACATTGGGCCTACGGGAAAACTTTTAAAGCCTATGGGGGATTTGGAGTTTGAAGCTGCGTACGAAGCTTTTAAAGAAGTGATGGTTTATGGTGAGAAAGCCGGAGCTGATTTGATTCATATCGAAACGATGAGTGATACATATGAGCTGAAAGCGGCAGTTTTGGCTGCAAAGGAAAATACGAACCTTCCAGTGTTTGTAACCACGATTTTTGATGAACGGGGAAAACTACTGACTGGAGCGGATGTACCGTCAGTTGTGGCATTGCTGGAAGGTCTTCGTGTGGATGCATTGGGAATCAACTGCGGAATGGGGCCGGAACAGATGCTGCCGGTTTTGGAACAGATGTTACAGTACAGCTCTATTCCTGTAATTGTAAAACCAAATGCAGGGCTTCCAAAGCAAAGAGGTAAAGACACGTATTATGATGTGAGCCCGGAGACCTTTGCGGCAACTATGGAAAAAATTGTGGAAAAAGGGGCATGTATCATCGGTGGATGCTGCGGAACGACGCCGGAGCATATTCAAGCCATGATTTCAAAATGTAAAGGCAAAGCAATAAAGCCTGTGATTGAAAAAGACGTGACAATAGTGTCTTCTTACGGGCAGGCGGAAGAGCTGGGAACCGGCTCTAAAATCATTGGAGAGAGAATTAATCCTACCGGGAAGAAGCGTTTCAAACAGGCATTGAAAGAACATGACCTGGATTATATTCTGAAGGAAGGTATTATACAGCAGGAGCATGGTGCGCATATTCTGGATGTGAATGTGGGGCTTCCTGATATTGATGAAGTCACAATGATGAAAGAGGTCGTGCCAGAACTGCAGAGTGTGACAAGCCTTCCGCTTCAGATTGATACGGTGAATATTCAGGCAATGGAAGCGGCAATGCGAATTTATAATGGAAAGCCAATGGTGAATTCTGTCAATGGAAAACAAGAGTCTATGGACGCTGTTTTTCCGTTAATCCGGAAGTACGGAGGTGTTGTAGTCGGTCTGACTCTGGATGAAGAGGGAATTCCACAGACAGCGGACGGACGTGTTGCAGTGGCAGAAAAAATTATAAAAGAAGCAGAAAAGTATGGAATCCGGAAAAAAGATATCGTGATTGATGTTCTCGCAATGACAGTTAGCTCTGAGCCGGAAGGGGCAAACGTGACATTGGAGGCACTCCGCAGGGTACGGTATGAATTGGGCGTGAATACGGTTCTTGGGGTATCCAATATTTCTTTTGGTCTTCCGGGCCGTCCGATCATTAATTCAAATTTCTATACAATGGCAATGTTTCAGGGATTAAGTGCCGGAATTATCAATCCTGCCTCAGAAGACATGATGCGTTCCTACTATGCTTATCATGTCCTTATGAATCTGGATACAAACTGCGAAAATTATATTAGAAGATATGGCAATGATTCGGTACAGTTCGCAGCAGCTCCCAATACAACAGCAGGAGGATCTTCTGCAAAGTCGGAGACAATGATTCTTAAAACTGCAATCGAAAAAGGGCTGAAAGAGGAGGCATATCGCATCACAGAAGTGCTGGTTAAAGAAGAGAAGCCTCTGGATATCATCAATGAACACCTGATACCGGCTCTGGATACCGTAGGAAAAGGATTTGAAAAAGGCACGGTATTTCTGCCTCAGCTGCTGATGAGTGCTGAAGCGGCAAAAGCAGCATTTGCTATTCTGAAAGAACAGTTTGCAGAAGTGGAGAGCAGCACGCAGTCCAGAGAGAAAGTGGTGCTTGCAACCGTAAAGGGAGATATTCATGATATTGGAAAGAATATTGTGAAAGTACTGCTGGAAAATTATAGTTTCGAAGTTATTGACCTTGGAAAAGACGTACCTCCGGAGACAATCGTACAGACAGTACTGGATGGTGATGTCCGCCTGGTAGGTTTAAGTGCACTGATGACTACAACCGTAGTCAGTATGGAAGAAACCATACGTCAGTTGAGGGAAAAAGCACCTGCCTGCAAAGTAATGGTCGGAGGAGCAGTGTTGAATCAGGAATATGCGGATATGATAGGTGCGGATTTTTATGGAAAAGATGCAATGCAGTCGGTATATTATGCTCAGGAAATATTGCAGACTGATGAAGAAAAGAACGAGCCGATGTTTTCTATTTAGTACAAGGAATCATATTGACCAATATTTTTGAAAAGGGTATAGTGTTAAAGAAAAGATGAATTGCTAAATTGTAATAAAACAAAGGAGGAAAATCAATGTCTAATATGAGAGGACTCGATACACCGGTAAGGTCTATTCGCAAACGGGTATTTATGGAAGTGGCAAAGTTGGGATTTGAAGCAAATTCAGAAACTCTGCTGGATGACATGGAAGCCATTCCTTATGAAATTGTAAATGATGATACTGAAAAATACAGGGAGAGTACATATCGTTCCCGTGCAATTGTAAGAGAACGCCTGCGTCTTGCAATGGGACTTTCCCTGCGTCCGGAAGATAAACCTGTACATTTGACAGCGGGCGTGCAGGAGAGTAATATTTCTGAAAAATATTATGAGCCGCCTCTGATGCAGGTGATTCCGTCCGCATGTGAAAGCTGCGAGGAAAATAAGTACGAAGTTAGCAATATGTGTAAAGGGTGTCTGGCACATCCATGTCAAGAAGTCTGTCCTAAGGGAGCGATCTCGATGGTAAACGGACGGTCCTATATTGACCAGGAAAAATGTATCAAGTGCGGAAAGTGTAAGTCTGTCTGTCCATACGATGCAATTGCGAAAAAAGAGCGCCCTTGCAAACATGCATGTGGAGTCGGTGCAATTGTATCGGATAAATACGGAAGGGCTTACATTGATACGGATAAGTGTGTATCCTGCGGAATGTGTATGGTAAGTTGTCCGTTTGGGGCAATTTCAGATAAATCACAGATTTTCCAGTTAATCCGTGCCCTTCAAGAAGAAAATGAGATTATTGCAGAGATTGCACCTGCGTTTGTGGGACAGTTTGGAGAGAATATCAATCCGAGAAATATCAAAGCGGCCCTCTTGGAGCTGGGATTCAAAGAGGTACATGAAGTTGCACTGGGCGCGGATATCGGAGCAGTTGCAGAGGCACATCACTATGTAGAAAAAGTCGTAACAGGAGAATTGCCGTTTCTTTTGACTTCCTGCTGTCCGTCATGGGCAATGCTTGCGAAGAAATACTTCCCGGATTTGATTGATCAGATTTCTCAGGAATTGACACCGATGGTGGCGACAGCGAGAAGCATCAAGAAAGAGCATCCAAATGCGAAAGTCGTATTTATTGGACCTTGTGCAGCAAAGAAGCTGGAAGCTTCCAGAAGAAGTGTCAGAAGTGATGTCGATTTCGTAATTACGTTTGAAGAGCTTCAGGCGATGTTTGACGCAAAAGAGATTGACTTAACACAGTATTCAGCTGAATCTTCCTTCCATGATGCGACAGGAGCCGGACGCGGATATGCATGTGCCGGCGGTGTTGCAGAAGCAATCGAAAAATGTATTAATGAATACTATCCGGATGTGGAAGTAAATATTGAACATGCAGAGGGACTGGCTGAATGTAAGAAAACTCTGGCACTTGCAAAAGCAGGAAAGCTGAATGGATGTCTGATTGAAGGAATGGGATGTCCGGGCGGATGTATTGCGGGAGCAGGAACAAATATTCCGGTTCTGAAAGCGAAAAAGAATCTGGCGGCTTATGTAAAGAGTTCCAGCAAATCAATTCCACCGCAGGAACTGGAAGAAATCGAATTAGAATAGGATTTACAAAATTTTTAAGCTATGGTATGATATTAGACATGTAGAGTGGATTCTATATCCACTCTATTTTGTATGAGATTAGCTAACGAAACCGGAGGAAAAGGTATGCAGTCATATGGAGTAAACCAATTAAGAAAAATGTTTTTAGAGTTCTTTGAAAGCAAAGGACATTTGGCAATGAAGAGTTTTTCTTTGGTGCCGCACAACGATAAGAGTCTTCTTTTAATAAATTCAGGAATGGCTCCGCTTAAACCGTATTTTACAGGTCAGGAGATTCCGCCGAGACGCAGAGTAACGACTTGTCAGAAATGTATTCGTACCGGAGATATCGAGAATGTCGGAAAGACTGCACGTCACGGTACATTTTTTGAGATGCTCGGAAACTTCTCATTTGGAGATTATTTTAAGAACGAGGCGATAGAGTGGTCTTGGGAATTTTTGACGGAAGTAGTAGGATTGGATCCTGACAGACTGTATCCATCAGTATATGAAGAAGATGATGAGGCATTTGAAATCTGGAATAAGAAGATGGGAATTCCTGCGGAGCGTATTTTTAAATTTGGAAAAGAGGATAACTTCTGGGAGCACGGTTCCGGTCCTTGTGGTCCATGTTCTGAGATTTATTATGACAGAGGAGAAAAGTATGGATGCGGACGTCCGGATTGTACCGTAGGCTGCGAGTGCGATCGCTATATGGAAATCTGGAATAACGTATTTACACAGTTTGATAATGATGGTCATGGACATTATTCCGAACTGGAACAGAAGAATATTGATACAGGTATGGGACTGGAAAGACTGGCTTCCGTTGTTCAGGATGTAGATTCCATTTTTGATGTAGATACATTAAAAGCACTGCGTGACCATATTTGCCGGATGGCAGGAACAGAATACGGAAAGGATGCGCAGGCAGATATTTCTATTCGTGTTGTGACAGACCATACGCGCTCTGTGACGTTTATGATTTCTGATGGAATTATGCCGTCTAATGAAGGGCGCGGATATGTACTCCGCCGTCTTTTAAGAAGAGCCTGCCGTCACGGAAGACTGCTGGGTATTGAAGGAAGCTTTATTCCTCAGCTGGCTGAGACTGTCATTGCAGGTTCCAAAGACGGATATCCGGAACTGGAAGAAAAGAAAGATTTTATCCTGAAGATTATTGCAAAAGAGGAAGAACAGTTCAATAAAACAATTGATCAGGGACTCGGCATTCTGTCTGATATGGTTGCGGACATGGAATCCAAGAATACAAAGACGTTATCAGGAGCAGATGCTTTTAAACTGTATGATACCTATGGATTCCCGATTGATCTGACAAAAGAAATTCTGGAAGAAAAAGGCATGGACGTGGACGAGGAAGGATTCCGTGCATCTATGGAGGTTCAAAGAAAGACTGCCCGTGCTGCCCGTGGAGAAACAAACTACATGGGAGCAGATGTAACAGTCTATGAGTCGATTGATCCTAGTATTACAAGTACTTTTGTTGGATATGAGAATCTAACCTATAAATCAACGGTAACGGTTCTGACATCTGATACAGAAGTTGTGGATGCACTTTCTGATGGAGAAAGAGGAACGGTATTTGTAGAAGAAACACCATTTTATGCAACAAGCGGAGGTCAGGAAGCAGATAAAGGATTTATCCGTACTGCAGATGGCGAATTCAAAGTAGAAGATACTATCAAACTTCTGGGTGGTAAAATCGGTCATGTAGGAACGGTTGTAAGAGGAATGATAAAAGTCGGTGATAAGGTATCTCTGGAAGTGGATGCAGAAAAGCGTGCTTTATCTGCGAGAAACCATAGTGCAACTCACTTGCTTCAGAAAGCATTGAGGACAGTACTTGGAACTCATGTGGAACAGGCAGGTTCCAGTGTAAATGAAGACAGGCTTCGCTTTGATTTTTCACATTTTTCGGCAATGACACCAGAGGAACTCCAGAAAGTGGAAGATATGGTAAATGAACAGATTGCTGCCGCACTGCCTGTAAAAGCGGAGAATATGCCGATTGAGGAGGCAAGAAAGACAGGAGCACAGGCTCTGTTCGGTGAAAAATACGGCGATGTGGTACGTGTGGTCAACATGGGAGAATTCTCTATTGAGTTCTGCGGTGGTACGCACGTAAAGAATACAAGTGAAATTATGGCATTCAAGATTTTATCTGAAACGGGTGTTGCTTCCGGTATCAGAAGGATTGAAGCACTGACTTCTAAAGGGCTGCTTCGCTACTATAATGCCCTGGAGAAAAAGCTGAATGAGGCTGTAAAGGCGATGAAAGCAACTCCTGAGAATCTGGTAGAGAAGATTACACATCTGACAGCAGAAAACAAATCTTTACACAGTGAAGTGGAAAGTCTGAAGAGCAAGCTCGCCAGAGATGCAATGGGGGATGTGCTTGAGAAGGTACAAGAAATCAAAGGTGTGAAACTGCTTGCGGCAGAAGTAGATGGTGTAGACATGAATGGATTAAGAGACCTTGGAGACCAGCTGAAGGAAAAACTGGGTGAAGGGGTTATTGTACTGGCATCTGGAAATGACGGAAAGGTCAGTCTCATGGCAGCCGCAACTGATGGAGCAATGAAGCAGGGTGCACATGCCGGAAATCTTGTAAAATCAATTGCCGGACTTGTAGGCGGAGGCGGTGGAGGCCGTCCGAATATGGCACAGGCCGGAGGAAAGAATCCTGAAGGTATCAAAGAAGCACTTAAAAAGGCATCGGAAGTGCTTGACGAGCAACTTTCTTAAGTTTTTTGCAGAAATTAGTTGACGTCGGGG
>CASERA010000179.1 GCA_949290175.1 uncultured Ruminococcus sp. | reverse complement strand
TGATTTAATAATGAACAACTACTGGTGTTCCCACACTAATCATGTCATACAAAGCGGCTGCCTGATCCAACGGCATATTGATACATCCATGGGAGCCCGCACCTGTCTCGTATAAATTCCCTCCGAATGCCGCCTGCCATGTCGCATCATGAAATCCTACACCACTCCACGTTATAGGCATCCAATACGAAACTGGCGTTCTGTATTCTGGTTCCCCAGTCTCTGGTACAATTTCACCTACCAAAACTTCATCCCTCTTTTTATTTAAAATAGAATACACGCCCTCCGGAGTAACCCTATCCGGATCCGGTTTTCCCGTCACAACGTCTGTTTCCAATACAACAGAACCCTTCTCTACATACCACATATGCTGAGCACTCAAATCTACATCAATATATGTATCTCCCCAGTCCGGTATCTTATGTTCCGCTGCAGTTCCACCGAAATAATACGCCGGCTCTCTTGTCACAATTTCACTGTTCTGAATACTATTTATAAGATTCGTAAGTTCTGTTTCTTCATCAATGGACCATCCATATGTTCCTCCCGTTACTGTCGTACTCTTTCCGGCAGGAGTTGTAAATGTCCTGGTTATTCCCACTGTATCGTATTTATCACCAAACTCTGTGAACCATTCCTGCATCGCCTTCATATTGAACGTAACATTCATGTCATCATCCACAGTCAGCCATTGAGATATTAAGTTCTTATCAACCACTACCTGTTCCTGCATCGGATAGGTAATACTTGCTGTGATGTACTTGTTCATGGTCTCACAAGCCGCCTTTACCTCTGGCGAATCAGTGGTAAATTCCGGCACGGCATAACACTTTTCCTCTTCCATATCCATTTGATTCTGAAATTTTGAAATGTACTCATGAATTTTCTCATTGAGCGTATCCATATCAACTGCCGTTCCATATGCTTCCGGCTGAATCACATACTGCTCCCCATCATATTGCGGTTTTGCATTCTCCGCTGGAATTTGCTCTGTGGTTACTGCCTGAAGATTCTTAATCTTTTCATTCAAAGCTTCTTCGTCATAAGAAACACCAATCGTTACACTTTCTGTTTTCTTGCTGAAGAGGGCTTTTGGCCATAAAAACGCATTCTGTTTTTTTAAGGCTTTTTCAATGTCACCATTTTTCTGATAATTCAGGGAAATGTCCTCACCCTTGATGATATCCGTTTTTCCGTCTTTTTCCAAAATTTCCAAACTATAATTCCGAACCTGTTCTTTTATATATTTTTCTACATCCGAAACTTTCTTAGCAGAAAAATCATGGCCGTTAATTTCCGTATTTATAAAGAAATGATTCATAAAAAATATAGAAATTCCAAAATAGATTGCCAGCAAAACTGCCACACAGGTACCCGCGATAATCCACTGCTTCCGAAAATCTCTCCTGTGCCTTCTCCTTCTCATCTTCTTTTGTTTCTTTTTCTGTGAATATTTCTCCTCTTTGAAAAGCTCTTTATTCATTTCTGGAGAATCATCTTCAAAATCTTCTGCTGTAAACACACCCTCTGTCCTTCCCGCAAATGATTCCTTTACGTCATCAGAAGCGTGTGTATTATCTTTTTTCACATCATCTTCCCTCATGTAGTATCGCTTGATCTCCTTTCGGTCAATATATAGTCATAATTATATTACGAATGGCTGGAATTGTACAGAAAAAAAGTAAGGTTTTAAAACAAAATTAAGGATTGCACGTTGACATGACTTCTTATATAATATTTTCATGTGCAAAAGAAAGGAGATTTTGACAGATGAGTGGATCAATATTTGGAAATATATTTCGCATCACTACCTGGGGAGAATCTCATGGTACTGCAATCGGTGTCGTCATTGACGGCTGTCCTGCCGGACTTCCCCTATGCGAATCAGATATACAGCAGTTCCTTGACCGCAGGCGTCCGGGACAGAGCAAATTTACAACAAAAAGAAATGAGACCGATCAGGTTGAAATTCTTTCCGGTATTTTTGAAGGAAAAACAACAGGAACACCAATCTCTCTGCTTGTCCGCAATCAAGACCAACGTTCCAGAGACTATGGCAATATTGCCTCTTTGTACCGGCCTGGACATGCAGATTATACCTTTACTCAAAAATACGGATTCCGCGATTACCGTGGAGGCGGTCGGACTTCCGGACGTGAAACCATTGGACGGGTTGCCGCTGGAGCCATTGCCTCTTTGATTTTGAAAGAACTGGGAATCCAAGTCACAGCTTATACAAAAGCAATCGGGCCTTTTATCATTCCCGAAGAAGACTATCATATGGAAGAGATTCAGGAAAATCATCTTTATATGCCGAATAATGCACTTGCAGCGAATGCAGCGGAATATCTGACCTCCATTATGTCAGAAAAGGACTCCTGCGGCGGTATCATCGAATGTCGTGCAAAGGGATTACCGGTCGGTATCGGGGAACCTGTATTTGATAAACTGGACGCAGAACTTGCCAAAGCCATTATGTCCATTGGCTCTGTCAAAGCAGTAGAAATTGGAGACGGAACAAAGGCTGCTGTTTCCAAAGGCAGCACTAACAATGATTCATTTATTATAAGAGACGGAAAAGTTGTTAAGGAAACGAATCACGCAGGAGGCACTCTGGGTGGTATCAGCGACGGTTCAGACCTGATACTGCGTGCCACCGTCAAGCCTACCTCCTCCATCGCACGCGAGCAGCGCACTGTTACAAAAAATAATGAAGAGGTGGAGCTTTCCATCAAAGGCCGTCATGACCCAATCATCGTGCCGCGTGCAGTTGTTGTTGTAGAGGCAATGACTGCAGTCACACTGGTCGATTTGATATTTCGGAATATGAACAGCCGTCTGGATTTCATCAAAAAGTTTTACATGGAGGATGAGGATAAAGATGTCTAATAAGTTAATTGATATCGTAAATGTTACAAAATCATATGATGAAAACGTCATTCTGGACAAATTGAATCTTTATATTCGGGAAAATGAATTTCTGACTCTGCTTGGGCCAAGCGGATGTGGAAAAACAACGCTTCTGCGTATTCTCGGCGGATTTGAGACACCAGATTCAGGAGATATTATTTTTGATGGAAAGAATATCAACAAACTACCGCCAAACCAACGGCAGTTAAATACTGTATTCCAGAAATATGCACTTTTTACTCATATGACGATTGGAGAAAACATCGCATTCGGTTTGAAAATCAAAGGAAAGTCGAAAGGCTATATTGATGATAAAATCCGATATGCATTAAAACTCGTCAATCTGGAGGGATACAAAGACCGTATGCCGGATTCTTTAAGCGGTGGCCAACAGCAGCGTATTGCCATTGCCAGAGCTATTGTCAATGAACCTAAGGTTTTGCTTCTCGACGAACCTCTGGGTGCTCTCGATTTGAAGCTGCGTCAGGATATGCAATACGAATTGATTCGTCTGAAAAACGAGCTTGGCATTACATTTGTTTTTGTCACACACGACCAGGAAGAGGCTCTGACTATGTCCGATACGATTGTAGTTATGAATCAGGGGTATATCCAGCAGATTGGCACCCCGGAGGACATTTACAATGAACCGCAAAACGCCTTTGTTGCCGAT
>CASERA010000178.1 GCA_949290175.1 uncultured Ruminococcus sp. | reverse complement strand
TCATACCGAATTCTTTTCCAGCCTCTTCCGCATCGTCTTTTCCACCGCGTTCAGGATATTTTCATATCCTGTGCACCTGCACAGATGCCCTGATAAGAGCTTCCTCAACTCTTCTCTGGTATATTCTTTTCCAGATTCCAGAATCTCCACTGCACTCATAATTACACCTGGAGTACAAAATCCACACTGTACGGCTGCTTCATCAATAAATGCCTGCTGAATATCTGACAACTCTCCTCCTGGGCCCATCAGACTTTCCAACGTCCGGATTTCTTTACCATCTGCCCATACCGCCAAATAGATGCAAGAATTGAAACATTCTCCATTTATAATTACGTTGCATGCACCACATTCACCAACTTCACAGCCTTTCTTTACACTGGTCAGCCGGTAGTCATTTCTCAGCATATCTGTCAGAGATGCACGAACATCCACCATCGTTTCTCTAGGTTCACCGTTAACGGTACACTTTACTAATTTGTACTGACTTCCGCTCATACTACTGCACCTCCCGATCTGATTATGGATTCTTTCAATGCACGCTTACAAAGTACCGCTGCAATATGCTCTCTAAAAGCTTTGCTTGCCCGCCAGCTGTCTCTAGGCATAATATCCTGTGCAACTGTACTTCCTATCTCTTCTATTATGTCGGCTGATATTTTCGCACCTCTTCCTTTTTCCTCCGCATGGTATGCACGCATCGGTACCGGACCTGCTACACCATATGCAATTCTGACATCTTCAAACCGCTTCTTATCCTGTGAAAGCTTCACATTAACCGAACACCCCAGCGTGGCAATATCCATTGCATTGCGCATTGCATACTTAATATAATGTCCCTGATATCCTTCATACGACTCTTTTGCAATCAAAATTCCGGTCTGAATCTCTCCCTGTCTTAAATCAACCTGTCCTGCGCGGATATAAAACTCCTGAATCGGAAGTTTGCGGATTCCTTCCGGCCCTATCAGCTCAATCACGGCATCCCAGGCAAATAATGTAGATGCTGAATCCGCAGATGTCACTCCGTTACATGTATTTCCTCCAATAGTTCCGATATTGCGAATCTGGGGTCCCCCTACCTGATCTACAGCTTCTCCCAATACCCGGATATTTTTCTGTATTAATTCACTTTTCGTAATATGAGAAAAACTTGTCAGTGAACCTATCCGAAGCGTTCCGTCCTCTTCCATCTTTACACCTCTGAGTTCATCTAAACCGTAAATACTGACCAGTTCTGCCCCTGCCAGCTTTCCTTCCCTCATCTGTACTAATACATCACTTCCGCCGGCAATAATCCGTGCCTGTGGATGTTCCATCAGAAGCCTGACAGCATCCGCTGTACTCTCTGCCTCATATAATGCCTTCATATCATACATATCCCTTCGCTCCCTTCTGCCGGCTAAATAAGCCCCTCTTCCTTAAATCTACGAAATAGTACATGTGGTGTCAGCGGAATCTCATTTATTTCCGTTCCCACCGCCTGTAAAACCGCATTGCGGATTGCCGGAGCTACAGAGCATACCGGAGGTTCTCCAAGTGATTTTGTACCATACGCACTGGTAGGTTCATAATTTTCTATAAACTCTCCATGTAAATTCGGATGGTCCTCAAACGTAGCCATTTTATAATCCAGCAGATTGTTATTCAACGGTCTTCCGGTCTTTTCATCGAATTTCAACTCTTCTAAAAGCCCGTACCCAATTCCCATACTCATACCGCCATGAACCTGTGCCTCTGCCAGTGCAGGGTTAATCAGTCTGCCACAGTCATGCACATTTATAATGTCTACTATCTCTGCCCTGCATGCCGGAATATCCACTTCCACTTCCGCAAAGGTACATCCGAATGAATACGCATTATTCTTAATCTGATAGCTGCTTTCGGCAGTAAGATGCCCGCAGTGTGTCAGACTGTACAGCTTTTCTGTTGCCAGCTCTGCCAGAGACAACAACACACTGCTGTCACTGATCCGAACAATATTTCCATTCACAATATCCAGATTTTCTTTCATCTGACGAGTCATCTCTACTGCCGTATCCAGAATATGGCTTTTCAGCAGTTCTGCTGTCTGACGAATGGAAAATCCTGCCATGTACGTCTGTCTGGATGCATATGCTCCCAACCCAAAAGGTGTGATGTCCGTATCCTGTACCGTCATCACATGTACCGTTTCAAATGGAATCCCCAGCGTTTCTGCCGCCATCTGCGCAAATGCCGTATCTGCTCCCTGTCCTATCTCTGTCTCTCCCACTTGAACCTGTACGGAACCATCCTGATTCAGAATCATTCTGCAGGAAGAAGTCTCCAGAGATATCGGCCAGACGCCTGTATTATACCAGAACACAGCCATTCCGATTCCCTTTCGGATTTCCCCTGTTTGATTGGCATATTCTTTTCGTTTTCTCTCATATTCTATGTAGGTGCTCCCTTTTTCCATGCACTGATGGAATGTATCGTAATAATTCACATTTTTTGAAAAAGCATCCTTATATCCCTGTGGCATCAGATATTTCCACCGGTATTCATAAGGAGATATCTTCAGCCGTTTTGCAATATCATCCGTATGGCTTTCAATTGCAAACATCGCCTGAGGGATCCCGTATCCACGCATTGCCCCTGATACCGGCTTATTCGTAAATACAGTGTATACATCGCCCTCAAAGTTCTCACAGGGATACAGCTGCGGAAATGCCCCAAGCGCTTTTGCCCCAATACTATGTCCATGAGAAGCATACGCTCCCTGATCTGAGAAACATTCCGCCTTTCTTGCTGCCAATGAGCCATCCGGGCGCACATAGGAAATAATATGGGTACGGATGGCATGCCTTACTCGATTACAGACAAAAGTTTCTTCTCTGGGTACATCCAGTTTTACCAGTCTTCCACCTACCATTTTAGACAGATATGCACAAAGCGGCTCGTAAAGGATGTCTTGCTTGTTTCCAAAACCACCTCCGATGTATGGTTTGATGACCCTCACCTGTCCCCATGGAATTCCCAATGCCTGCCCTACTACACGCCGGCAGATATGCGGTATTTGTGTCGATGACACCACTACATGTCTGCCCTGCTCCATATAGGAATAACAGATAAAATTCTCAATATGACAATGCTGTACCGTTGGTGTCTGATACCATCCCTCCACCCGAATCAGGTTCGGTTCTGCCTTGGCTTTCTCATAATCCCCTTTTTGAATAGATGTATGTTTCAAAATATTCCCCGGGTACTCCTCATGTAAAAGAGGTGCCCCTCCTTCCATAGCTTTTTGCGGATCCAAAACAAACGGCAGTTCCTCGTATTCTACTTGTATCTTCCGCAGGGCCTGCGCTGCTGCCACCTCGTTTTCAGCCACGACTGCCGCCACATCATCCCCATAAAAACGGACATGATCTGTTAACAGCAAACGGTCACACACATCCTGATGCTCGGGCTGCGTTGACCACGGATGCCCTGCCGTCGGGAAATAATTCTTCGGCACATCAAAACAAGTAACTATCTTTACCACACCCGGTATCTTTTCTGCTTCACTGGTATCCACAGACTTCACAATTCCATGTGCCACCGTGGAATGCAGAATTCTTGCAATATAAGCATTTTTTTCGCACAAATCATCAGTATATTTTGCACGTCCGGTTACCTTTTCAAACGCATCTACTCTCTTCACGCTTTTTCCGATTACATGTTCCCTCTGCTCCATACCTTCACCTCCAATATGAAACTTCACACCAGTTTAATTTCCTTCCCCCTGATATATTTCGCACATACTTCTCTTTCATCGGCCAGATAAATCATTCTCTCCAGCCGTGCCTTCACATCCAACTCCTGCGGATGCTCCAGTCTCCGATCATCTAATACTACCGCATCAAACTCATATCCCTCTTCAAAACTTCCTGTTCTGCCAAAAAACTCTCCTCCTCCCTTCGTTGCCATATAAAATACTTCCTCAGCCGTCAACGGTTTCAGACTTTCGTCCTTTAGTCTCCACCTCAGCTTCGATGCCTGGATTGCATGATACATTGCCGCAAACAGATTCTCTGTGGAACCACCTGCAACATCGCTTCCAAGCCCGACTTTCAATCCTTTTTCCAGGAATTTTCTCACGGGTGCAATCCCAGAGGACAGATTCATATTCGATTCCGGACAATGCGCGATGAATACCCCATTTTCTTTCATTCGCGCTATCTCATCTTCTCCCGAATATACACAATGCGCCATAACTGTTTTACAATCCGCACCAAATAAACCGAATCTGTCATATGCCTCTCCATAAAATTCAGACCATGGGCAAAGTTCTTTAACCCAGTCAATCTCCCCCGGATTCTCTGAAAGATGTGACTGTACAGGAATCTGATAGTATAACTGGATTTTTTTCAGATTCTCCATCAATTCATCCGTACAGCTGGGTGTAAATCTCGGCGTCAGAATCGGCATTGTATTCTTATACTTCTTATGCAGAACATCCTTAATCCATTCCACTGTTTCCAGACCTGATACTTCCGCAGATGGCTCCCGGAGATAGTCCGGACAGTTTCTATCCATATTAACCTTACCTACATATGTCACCAACCCACTCTTTTCCAGTTCATCCATTAAAAATAAGGTTGCGTCTCTATGTACTGTTGCAAAGACACAAGCTCTTGTCGTGGCACCGGATTTTAGATTCTTTACAAAGATTCCATATGCCTCCCTGGCATACTCCAGCTTCTTATATTTTGCCTCCTCCGGAAATGTATTTGTTTCCAGCCACTCCAGAAGTTCCATATCCATTCCCAACCCACGAAATGTATACTGGGGCGCATGCACATGCAAATCTGTTAATCCCGGAATAATCAAACAGTCCCCATAATCTATGACCGGAACTCCTTCAAATTTAGACGGGAGCATCTCATATACCCCTTTTACTACTTCTCCTTCACAGACCAGATAACTATGAGGATGGATTTCCAATTCTTTGGTATTTTTACTGTAAACAATATTTCCCTTTAAAATAAAAATAGATTCATTCATTGGCTGACATCCTTTCCGGCTTCCTCTGACCGCAGATTAGAAGCCAAACTTTCCAATCTGCTTATAGTCAGCTATTTGCGGCAGCTGGTAGAAACGTTCAACCAATTATGAACCTATATAAGCATTTATTTTATATTATTTAGTTTCGTATTATTGTCAGAAATCTATACACCTTTATACTACCATCTTAGTTTTCCAGTGTCAAGAATTCCTTCAAACCTTTGCATTTTTAAACCAATTCCAGCATTACCTCTATTTTCCCCCCGCAGACCATACCTTCGTCTTCTGCTGCTTCACGGGTCATATCTACTGTACAAATCTGAAATTTTATTTTTCCTTCTCTCATCATCAATAATGCTTTTGCGATGATATCGCTCTCTGCACATCCTCCGCCAATGGTATCGATCAACGTCCCATCTTCCAGAATCAGCATTTTTGTTCCCACACTTCTGGGTGCAGAGCCTTTTCTTGACACAATGGTTGCCAATACTTTTTTTAGATGCTCCTGCTTTTCACCAAGAAGTACTTCCATCAGTTCTTTTGAGTATCCACTGCGCTTAGCATCTGCGTTCTTAATTTGTATAATCTCCGCCAAAATGGAAACTGCAATTTCTTCGGGAGTTTCCGCACCGATTCTCAGACCAATTGGAGTATGAACTTCCTCAAGACGACTTCTCTTCGTGCCCTTTTCTTCCAACTGGTCTTTTACGATTGCTACCCGGCGTTTACTGCCCATCATCCCTACATAGGCGCTCTTCTTTTTTAGAATGGTTTCCAGACAGACTTCATCATATCTGTGCCCTCTGGTGACGATGACGAAATATGTCTCAAAATCTCCCTCTACTTTGGAAAGTCCCTTCTCAAATTCATCACAGATAACACTATCTGCACCTGCCGCTCTGGCATGGTCTGCAAATTTAGGACGGTCTTCCAAAACGGTTACTTGAAATCCCAGCATTTTCCCCATCCGGATAATCGGAAGAGAAACATGTCCTCCCCCGCAGATAACCAGCTTCTGCACACTTCCTGCATATTCACAAAACACACGGCATCCTTCCACCTTTTCCACCGGACTTGAAACAAACTGCTTTTCTCCAATATGCTCCCCTTCCAGTACTGTCAGGACCCAACAGCTTCCCTCCCGCATTCTGGTCGAAAGCTCTTCATAAAAATTCTGCATTTATTTACCCCCTTTTCCAAATCCGCAATTCGGGAAAGTGCACTGTGGGCAGGAAAGGCACAAACCTCCTTCTCCAAGTGTGGTAAAATCCTCTGTCTTTAGTCTTTCTCCTGCTATGACTCTTGGCAGGACCAAATCAAAAATAGTGCGTTTTGAATACATTACACAACCCGGAAGCCCCATAATCGGAATTTCTCCCTGGTATGCAAGCATAAACATCGCTCCCGGAAGAACCGGTGCTCCATATGTAACAATTTCATCTGATGCATTTTTTATCGAAAGAGGTGTCCTGTCATCCGGGTCCACACTCATACCTCCTGTACACACAACAAGTTCTGCACCCTTTTCGATCCATTCATTGATTGCATCTGTTACCATCTGAGAGTCATCATTGCATACCGTATTTCCTAATACCTCTGCCCCATACTCTTCGATTTTCTTTTTCACAACCGGAGTAAACTTATCTTCAATCCTTCCATAATACACTTCACTGCCTGTTGTTACAATTCCTGCTTTCATCTTACGAAACGGCATCAATTTAAAAATAGGTTCTTCTCCGCAGACTGCTTCCACATTTTTCATCTTCTCTTCTTCAATTACTAGTGGTATCACCCGCATTCCAGCAATTTTATCACCTTTTCTTACCGGGAAATTACCATGTCTGGAAGCAATGCACATCTGTCCCATAGCATTAACTCGATTTAGTTTTTCTTTATCTACCTTCAAAACCCCATCGCACTCTGCTGTCAGATCAATCTTTCCTTCTTTGGGTTCTGATGGATTCATATGCTCTCCCTGGCAGACGCGGCGCAAAAGCTCCGCCGCATCATTTTCATGAAGCATTCCCTCCTGTTTTTCCCAAACATAAAGATTCTCTTTTCCTACTGACAGTAAAACCGGGATATCTTCTTCACGAACTACATGCCCTTTTCGAAACACTGCATCTTTTGTCACCCCAGGAATAATCTGGGTAATATCATGACAAAGTATATACCCAACCGCGTCTTGTGTTTTTATCAATTTCATATCTGAACTCCTCTCTTTTAAACCAAACTTCCCTATTCTTCCAGTAAAATATTTTCCAGGTCTTTCATCCATACAGCTGAGCAGGCATCACTTGGCATTCTCCAGTCTCCTCTCGGGGACAGTGCAACCATACCAACCTTCGGACCATCCGGCAGGCAGGAGCGTTTAAACTGCTGATTAAAGAACCGTCTGCAGAATGTTTCCAGCCATTTTAATATCGTTACCGAATCATACTCTCCTTCAAATGTCCTGATTGCCAGGCGGTAAATCTTACTCGGCTCATATCCAAACCGCAGCATGTAATACAGGAAGAAATCATGCAGCTCATATGGTCCCACCAAATCTTCCGTCTTCTGTGCAATATCTCCGTCTTTCGGCGGAAGAAGTTCCGGGCTTACCGGTGTATCCAGCACATCATAAAGCACCGCCTGAAGCTTACGGTCCGGCGTTTCATCCGCTGCATATTTTACCAGATGACGTACCAGTGTTTTCGGTACAGATGCATTCACTCCATACATAGACATGTGATCTCCATTGTATGTCGCCCAGCCAAGTGCCAGCTCAGACATATCTCCGGTACCGATTACCATGCCATTGGTGCCGTTGGCAATATCCATCAGAACCTGCGTACGCTCCCTCGCCTGAGAATTCTCATAAGTCACACTGTGATCTTTTGGGTCATGTCCAATATTTCTAAAATGTATATTCACCGCATCTCCTATCGGGACTTCTCTCAAAGATGCTCCCAATTGTTCTGCCATTCTGCATGCATTCTGATATGTGCGGTCTGTGGTTCCGAAACATGGCATAGTAACAGCCAGAATTTCTTTTTTATCTTTCCCCATCATATCAAATGCTTTTGCTGTTACAAGAAGTGCCAGCGTTGAATCCAGCCCTCCTGAAATTCCTATCACTGCAGTATTTGCCCTGGTATGAAGCAAGCGTTTTTTCAGCCCCATCGCCTGGATTGTCAGGATTTCTTCACAGCGTTCTGCACGCACGCGTTCATCCTGAGGAACAAATGGCTTCTTCGGAAATACTCTGGTCAGTGCTGTCTTTTCTTCTTCAATGTAGAAAGGAATCCGAATCAGTTCTCTGCTTCCGGAAATCTGGAATGTCGTATTCTTTCTTCTCTCACTGACAATCCGATTGATATCCAGCTCTGTATAAATAATTTCATTCTGATAACGTTTTGTTTCTGCCAAAATCGCTCCATTTTCTGCAATCATATTATGTCCGCCGAATACCACATCCGTGGTGGACTCACCTTCTCCCGCATTTGCATAGATATAACCGGCTATCAGCCTTGCTGACTGTCCCTTGATCAGCTCTCTTCGATAACTGTCTTTTCCAACAGACTCATCGCTGGCTGAACAGTTCACAATCACGGTCGCACCTTCCATTGCCGCCTGGATGCTTGGAGGTATCGGCGACCAGACATCTTCACAAATTTCCGCTGATACGATTAAATTCTCCATTGCTGTTGCCTGAAACAGAAGTTGAGGACCAAATGGAATTTTATTCCCTTCCAGTAAAATCTCTCTTGCTATTTCCGGCCCGGGTGTAAACTGGCGCATTTCATAAAACTCTCCATAATTAGGAAGAAATGTTTTTGTTGTCAAACCTAAAATTTCTCCCCGGTTCAGTGCTGCTGCCACATTATAAAGCTCTCCGTCCACTGAAAGTGGAACCCCCACAAATACAAGCATATCTTTGTCAGCCGTGAATGCTGCAATTTCAAACAATGCTTTTCTTGCCGCTTTGAGCAGTACATCCTGTGTAAATAAATCACCGCAGGTATATCCTGTAATACAAAGTTCCGGAAATACTACAATTTTCGCATCATTCTTCTCTGCCTCCTGAATGGATTCACAGATTTTCTCCATATTAAACTGTACATCTGCAACCCGGATATCCGGTGTTGCTGCCGCAACCTTGACAAATCCATGTTTCATAACATTCCTCCTTGAAATACATTTCCACCTGTCAGACTATCTGCTTTTTTTCAGTATTTCTTTCAATTCATCCACTGTAAATTTATATGCTGTATTACAGAAGTGGCATTTCACTTCAATATCCTCTCCATCATCAATCATGGACTGAATCTCTTTTTTACCAACACTGACAATTGCTTTTTCCACTCTCTCTTTGGAGCAATTACATTCAAATTTTGCCGGCATCGTATCTGTGATTTCCACATCTAAACCTTCCAGCACATGTCTAAGCATCTCTTCCGGTGTATGTCCCTGATCCAGCATTGCCGTTACAGACTGGATCTGCTTAATATTCTCTTCCAGTTTATTCAGCACTTCGTCTTCAATAAACGGCATTACCTGCACAATGAATCCTCCGGCACACCTTACCGTATTATCTTTTTCCATCAGAACGCCCAGTCCTACTGAAGACGGTACCTGTTCAGATGTCGCAAAGTAATACGTCAAATCTTCTGCAATCTCTCCTGTCTGAAGAATCGTCTGACCGGAGTATGGCTCTTTCAGTCCCATATCTTTGATAACATTTAAAAATCCCGGTCCCAATGCTCCGCCTACATCCAGCTTACCGTTTTTAGGAGGCAGCATTACCTCAGGGTTATGCACATATCCTTTCACCTCTCCGCTGCTGTCCGCCGTTACAGTCATTCCACCAATCGGACCTCCGCACTGTACCTGCAAAGTCAGGACATCTGTCGGATTCTTCATCATGCTTCCCATCATCGCACCTGCTGTCAAAAGTCTTCCAAGCGCAGCAGTCGCTACCGGGCTGGTATTATGACGTGTTCTCGCTTCCTCCACTAATTCCGTTGTAGATGCTGCAAACGCACGAATCTGGGCATTTGCTGCCGTTGCTCTTACAATATAATCTTTCATCTTTTTTCTCCTCATATAATCTATAATTTGTCTTTTTCGGGTTTTTTACCATGTTCTCTTGCAATCACATAAATCCGCTCACTCTTCTTTGATGGCGCCTCTTTTGTAAATGCATCGTATGCTGCAATGAATTCCATACCGGCTTCCTCCAGCAGATGCTTCATTTCATCCAGAACATAGGCTTTCTGGAAATGGGTTTCCTGATATTTACGGTAGATTTCTGCACCCTCTTTTGACAGGTCACTATCCCGGATAAACAGGCTTAGTTCATATTCATTGATCCGCTCTTCTTCATAATAATAATTATCCCATATGAAGCTGCATTCTTCACGATTCTCTGCAATGGTCTGATCTCCCAGAATCTCCCGGTACTTATATTCTGTGTTAAAATCAAATATAAAAATCCCTTCTGGATCAAGATAATTATTTACCCAGTGAAATACCTTCTTTAAATCTTCTTCCTCTGTAATATAATTTAAGGAATCACAGACACTCACAATTGCCCGAACTGTTCCATACAGTTCAAATTCCCGCATATCCTGAAGCAGATACAAAATCCCATGCTCCGATTTTATCTGTTTTTCTCTGGCTATCTCTAGCATTTCCTCTGAATTATCTACTCCAATCATGTCATATCCGAACCCTGCAAGCAGTTCTGTCATGGTCCCTGTTCCACATCCTAAATCCAGAACAAGTCCATCATTTATTCCATAATCCATCAGCAGTCTATGCAGATAATCTCCCCATTCTTCATAGGGGACATTATCCATAAAAGTGTCATAAACTGCTGCAAAACTCGTATAAGCTTCCACTCATAAGCCTCCATCTTACAATACTATTTTTTCCAGCCTTCATCTTTACATTCTAACATAACGTATTTTACCTGTAAATCAATACCTGTTTCTACTCTTTATGCTTTTGTGTCTTATCTATACTTCACGACAAAAAAGAATCGAAATTCAACTCTTCTGAATTTCGACTCTTTTTTATGACTTTCTGCCTTCTGCTCCTTGTTATTCGGCTGTTACAAATTCTCCCATACTGATTGTTCCCTTCAATTCATATTCCCTATCAAGCAGCACGAAATCCGCATCTTTGCCTGGTTGGATAACACCTTTCTGTGTCAACCCGAATTCTCTCGCCTGATTTCCAGAACTCATTTTCACTGCATCTTCCAATCCTACACCAGTAAATTTCATGATATTCTGAAATGCTTTGATATAAGTCAGAACACTGCCTGCAATGGTGCCGTCTTCCAGTCTTGCGGTTCCATCTTTTACATATACTGTCTGCCCGCCCAGTTCGCTCTTTCCCTCTGGCATGCCTTTTGCACGCATGGAATCGGTTACCAGCTCAATCCCATCACTGCCTTTTACCTTATGTGCCATATATACCATTTTAGGTTTGATGTGAATACCGTCACAGATTAATTCTACATTCACTCCATCTGTCAAAAGTCCGTAGCCTGTCACACCCGGCTCTCTGTGATTTAATCCTCTCTGAGCATTATACAAGTGCGTTACATGACATGCCCTGCAGGCACAAAGCTGAGAAAATTCCGCATTCGAATGCCCTGCACTTGGAACAATTCTGTTTGCCAGACACCAGTTTTCAAATTCCTCCGATGCTTCCTCCGGAGCGTAAGTCACAAGACGAATTCTTCCACCGCTTAATTCATTCCAGCGAGCCAGTACTTTTTCATCCGGCTTCTTTATATAAGAAGCATCCTGTGCCCCCTTATATTTAACAGAAATAAACGGACCTTCCAGATGAATTCCCTGGATTACCGGATTCTTTTTAGCAGCCTCGTTTATATTAACCATTGCTTTTTCAATATTCTCATAAGTCTGAGTCATCGTTGTACAGAAATAAGAAGTAATTCCTTCTTTGGCAGCCATCTGTCTGACCATCCAGTCAATTTCATCCGGTGAGGCATCCATGCTGTCAAATCCATATCCTCCGTGGCTGTGTACATCGATAAATCCAGGAATGACATACTCACCCTCTGCAAAAACTTCTTCATCATCTTCCCTGGGCACAAAATTCCTCATACTGTCTACTTCTGTAATGGTACTTCCAAACCGTACAAACCCATCTTCAATATAGCCATTTCCCGTATAAATAATTTTGTTTTTGATAACCTTCATTTTCACCTTGCATAGCCAACTGCTCAGTCGCGCCGGCCTTACTCCTTTCCTGTTCTTATTTTGTTAGGCATTTGCAAAATGCCACCCCCCGCAAACACCAGCTCTAACCTATCTTACTTTGTATGTTCATCATAATACCAACTTCTTCATCTGTCAAAATAAAAAAATCGCCACCTGCAATCAAGTGACAATTTTCATTCTGATATTCTGCTGTCAGCGGATGAGCCAACCGTAATCCTGCCTGCAATCCACCACATAATCCGCATAGACTGTATTGTCCATGATTTGGAAGATTATCATATAGCGTTTTTCAAACAGAATAAAGCGGTAAGCATTTTTAGGGATATATTCCCCTGAAAGCCACGAACATCTCTGGGGCATCGTTTCCAGTGAATTTGCCGCTTTTTCAAATTCTGCGGTCAGCCTTTCCGCTGCTTCTGTAATGATCTGTGCCAAAAATGCGGCGTGAGAAACAAGCATCTTAGTCGCTCTTTATGATACGATGACACGGTATTTACTCTGATTTTCCACGACCCG